>JAYUHW010000324.1:0-4817 GCA_043766615.1 Fibrobacteria bacterium
TCCCATTGCATTCGGCCGAACCCACCTTTTTGAAACTTAACCGCTTCGAGTGGGGCGTATCCCTTTTCTTTGCCCTGCTTATTCCTTTATTCCTGCAAAGCATCCTAGCCATCTTTGGAATTGTGACGGCCCTGCCCATTGTGGTGGGGCTTAGTCTTGTGGCCATTGTGGATGCAGTGCTTATCCATGCCAAGTCTAAGGAACAGGATTTCTTGGTGACTTGGTATTACAACCGCGCGATACCCGATTCCCTGGTCGGCACCCATTTGATGCCCTTCCAGCCTTTTACCCGACCCATTCATTTGGAGGAGCATACTCGTGAAAACCCATTTTATCACCATTGACAATGCCTGGCCTGCGCTCAAGGAGCGGGGCATGGCTGGAATTATACCTAGTGCGGAAATGTATCCCGTGCATGGTTTTGCCTCGGATTTCCATTATACGCTTTTGGCGAATGGAGTTCTGACTTGCCTTTTTCAGGCGCCTTCGATAGCAGGAATGGCCATGGATAGGATTCTGGAAGGGATGCCGGTTTCTTCCGGATTACAAGCTTATAGTCATCATGTTCCTGGAGGGACCGATGATCAATTTCTGGCCTTATCTGCCTTGGTCCCTTACCACTATCCCTTCTCGCCCCTCAAGGGGTTTGGTGCCTTGGTAAATAATCATGCCTTGGGCCAGGAATTGAGGAGGCTGGAACTCTCCACTCGTGAGACTTATGAGACCTTGCTGCGCTGTGTGAATGGTGAGGCCGGGTCTTTGCATCTCCTTTCCAATCCCACGCCGCTCTTGCAGGTTCTGGGGCCTATTCGGATCAACGAGGCCTCTCTCGAATGTTTGGATTCCATAACCTACAATCTCAGCTATTTGATGCTGGGGCCAGCGCGGCTGGCGCTTTTGGTGGAGTTCAATGCTTTCAATGCTCCTGGAAAAGGTCCAGTGCCTCATCCAGCCCATGACCTTGAGTATCTGGCCGCTACCTGCATCCATCAACCGGAGGCGCAGGAATTGAGAAGATTGGACTCGGAGGTGGAGGACTATCTGACCTTTCTGAACTTTTTTCGGAAAGCGGGGCCCAGCCGAGAGCCCGGGTTCCCGGCTCCAGACCTGTTTCGTGGGGAGCTTCCCGTTACCTTAAAGGGGAAGGCCTTGGCCAAGCACTATGTCTTGCTTTTTGGTGCAACTCTCGTTGACTTGAGGCTGCGGGCTCAGGACTATATTCAGGATTTGTGTCGGATGGGCATTTCCTTCCATGCTTCCATGATTCGTACCCGTGAAAATTATTGCCACTTATATCCCGGCAATTACCGGCTGATGAGTGATGGCGTCCGCATCGAAGTGAGTCAAGTTCCGGCGGTATTGAAGGCATTGCACCCATGATTAGCCTGGGTCAGGATAGGATTCGGGAACATGGGTCATTCCGCGACCTTTGGAAAGTCCTATTGATTGAAGAGGGAATCGTACTCACCGAGTCTCCATATGCCGTCTCAGCGGTTTGTTATTTCCCGCCGTTTTATTTGAAGGATGTGCAGTCGTTGGAGGATGAGCTGGCGGGGTTTGTCCGCAGTTTGTTTGCCTTGCCTTCGGGATCCATGGTTTCCGTTTACCTGGTGAAGCAGTTCAAGGACTATGCCATATCACCCCTGCTTAAAAGCAAGCACCCGGTTATGAATTTCCTGGAGGAAAAGAGGATGGATAGGCTGAATGGTTTCGCCTCACCGGAATACCATCCCTTCTTTTCCATTACTCTCCCAATTCGGTTTGAGGGGACAGAAAAAACATCGCTAAGGGATAGGCTTACCGCGAAAGTGTTTCATCCCCGGCTTTCGGATCCGCAGCTGCATAAGGAGGTGCGTCTGGGGATGGATATGCTGGATTCGGTAGTAGACCAGATTCGCTCTCGCTTTGGCGGCGCTTGCGTAAAGCTTTCCACCCAGGGGGTGATGGAATTTTTGGGTTTGCTTCTGAATCATTCCACCCAGAACAATACCTCGGACCTTTCGGCTTTGTTGGAGTCGGACGTGTTTTCCAGGGGAGAGCGTGGCATCAGTTATTATGGTGGTAATTTTCACGGGGCCTTGAGTTTGCGGACCACCGGGTTCCCGCAGAATGCTGCTCCGAATTTTTCCACCTTACTTTTCAGCGAGGAGCTTAAGGCCGTGCCGTTTCTGGTGCAGGCGACTTTGCGGTTTCCGGATCCGGCGGAGGCGAAAAAGAAGGCCAATGCCATGGTGTCCCGGATCAGCGTGTACTCGGGGTTATTTCAGAAACTGGTCAAGGATTTGATGGTGCAGAAAGAGAGGCTCGACCAGGCTTTACTCGCTATTGAAGAGGAGGGAGGTCGGCTCTTGGATTTAAGTTATGTGGTTCATTCCTGGGGGCCGAGTGAAACGATTCTGAATGGCCAGATGAAAATCCTGACCAATGTCTTTCGTGGGAAGGAAATGATTCTAAAACGGGATACCCATAACCACAAGGCGACCTTCCATGCCTTGCCACCTTTTGCCGTCCACCTCAATCAAATCGCGTCTCGACTTATCTCCATGAATGCGGAACCGTTTTTGCCGCTACTCTATCCACCTTTCTACCGGAACCCGGAAGGCAAGCCACCGGAGGTTCCCGTTTACTTCCATAATACCCATGATGTTTTAATGTCCTTTGACCTAATGGACTCGCGTGATCCGTCATGGAACGGAATTATTTGTGGGGGTTCGGGCAGCGGAAAATCGTTTCTGACCAATTATCTGATCATGAACCATCTCAAAGGAAACGGAAAGGTTTTTCTCATTGATAAGGGGGGTCCGGGGCAGGGCAGCTTTCGCAATGTGGTGATGAACTTGCCTACGGGGCGCTATATCGAACTCAAGTTTGTTGGGGAGGCAGGCTTTACGGTGAACTTCTTTGACGGGCCTTTGTTCGTCCGCGAATCCGCTGATGGTGGTGTGATGGCGGATTTGAATGGAACCGTGGATGCCTATAAGGAAAGTTTTCTCATTCAGGTGATCACTTTGATGTGTCTGGACGATCCGCATGGCCGGTTTTCCAAGACGGAGGAGGGCAAGTTATCTGAATCGCTTCGGCAGGCTTATCTAGAAACTCATAATAATGAAGGCAATGTGCTGAACCTGGAGAGTTTCGCAGAAACCTATATGCAGGAGCGTTTTCATCAGCTTTATGAGCAGATGAGCAAATATATTGGCACCGGCATTTACGCCCGGTTTTTCCGGGCCACGACCTCGGTGCAGGAAGTGGATGTCTTCTGTTTCGATTTGGAGGGCTTGAGTGAGCATCCGGATTTGGAAACCATCCTCACCTTGATCATCACTCGCTTCACCTATGATATGTGTGTACGGAGCCGTGGCGTTCGTAAAATGGTGATACTGGACGAGGCTTGGGCCCAGCTTTCGGGCGGTGGCCTCACGGCTACCGTGGAGGGGATTTGGAGGACCATCCGCAAGCATGGGGGTTTCATTTATTGCGTCACCCAATCTTATGAAGACATTTTGCGTTCGACCGTGGGTCCGGCCCTCCTGGCCAATACCACTCATTTCTTTATGTGCGGTGCCTCCCATTCCATGGAAGCGCTATCGCATCTCAAGGCGACGGGCTCGCATACCCATACCATGAATGAGCATGACTATGCCTGTATTCAGGATCTGAAATTCAATCCTCCCGAATATGCCGACTACTATATGATGACGCCGATTTATAAGGGTTCGCTACGGCTTAGGCCTTCGCCTTATGATTACTGGTTTTCCACTACCAATGCCAAGGACAAGGAGAAAATCGAAAAGGTGAAACGGCGGCTCGGCGTCACCTTCGTGACTCCCGAGGTCTTGGAGGAGCTTATCCATGGACGCTTTTAACCCAAAGAATTTGATACGAAGGATTGGACTAGGCTCTCTGGTAATTATTTCCGAAAGCCTTGCCATACCTCCTTGTGAATGTATCGGCACGGACTATTATTCCTCGGAAGCACTTCCCCTGGCGTCCCTGGTGACGGCCTGCCCGGATTGGCCAGCGAGCTTTCCGCGTTTGGGCGCGCGCGGGTTATTGTTGGAAGACCCTTTGCCCGCTTACCAAGGGCAACTGTTCTTGAGTCAGAAATTGATCCCCTATGCCGATGGGTCAGTCAAAACCGTGGCGGCCATTATTAAGGGTCAGAAACAAGACTGCCAACAAATGATTCGCTCCGGTGACCAAGCTCTGAATGGTTGGAATATTGTGTTACTTACTCATTGGTATGCGCTGGCTTTAGGTTCGATGACTGCGGTCAAACGACTGGACCAAAATATATTGTCTACGATTCCCGGTCCCATCCTATTTCCCATTGAGGAAGTGGATGCCATGCAGGTTAAGGCCTTTTTCCAGGCGCAAGGTAAGGGTGTCCTACCGAAATTGGATGGGGTCCAGTTTGCATCCTATCCGAAACAGTTTGACCTTCTGCCGGGGGTCCGATTGGAATATGTGCCGACGCCTCCTAGCGGTGCGCGCGGGGTAGTGCTCGGGTCGGTATTAACCAAAAACTTGCTGAGTGATATTCGCAAGACTCTGCAGGCCAATGGCTGGACCCAATTTGAGCCAGGTTTAGTGGTGGTGGCGGGGAAGTGGGTGCCGGCCATATTGAAATTGTTCGGGAACCCGGGAAAGGTATATGCCTATTATGGGCGCTTTACCAGTGCCGAGGAAGCTAAACGATTTGGATATACAACCTCGGACCCCTTATACTTTTCGGCGCGGTCGCTAGTGCCTGCGGAGGAAACGGAAGTATTTCAGCCGGACCTGCGCTATGGAGCAAGCATTTTCCGTCCTGAGGA
>JAYUHW010000325.1:0-6737 GCA_043766615.1 Fibrobacteria bacterium
AGCGAAAGCGAGATTGATGGACACCACATCGCTAGAGAAGATGAGATATTTCTCGAATTTTCTGGCGAGCATGAATCTTCCCCATCCAACCGTAGCCGGGCGATAAAATACAAGGTTACACGATGCAGAATCCCAGTAAACCTATCTCGATTATCCTGGGCGGCAGGTGAGTAGGTCAAAGGCATGAACTGAAACCTGGGCGTGACCAAAATGTGACAGTTGGCTGGTAAAGGAAATGGGTGTTAAGACCCAGAATGCGTGCTTCGATGGGCTCCCAAGCTGAAAACTCCACAGGACGGAATCGCCAGCCAGTCAAGGAATGGATCAGCCCGGTGCTGGCAAATATATTCCTGCATTATGCCTTGGACCTGTGGTTTGAGAAAAGAGAAATCACCGCATGTGTACAACGCGAATTACGTATAAATAAATTCGACCAAAAAAACTTTAGACTAAAACGATTTCTGCGGCCTTACGCCAATTTGAAGGAGAAATTTTGATCTCTATCCGCTGATTCAATTTTGTTAAAAACCCTAATAACCGCTCTACGCTATAATGAGATAAATTCCCCCCTTTAAGTCTCGATATTTCTGGCTGAGTAATACCAAACAATGAAGCCGCGCTTGTTTGCTTAATATTTTTCTCTCTCATCAGTTTGATAATCATGATTCCTAGCGTTGATTTTAAATCATGCTCATCGGCATTTTTTACCTTAAGATCTGCAAATACGTTGTCGCTACCTTTGGTATGTTTAATTCTCTACCCTGCTTTGGCACATCTTAGTATACCCATATGTACATATTTTAGCAATAGATTTAAACTTCTTGAGATGAAATTGCACATTATAGGGGTAAATTCCGCTAATGGCTCAAAGCAGGTTTTCTGGAGGCAATACTTTGAAATTCGACAAGAACTTGAACCAAGACTTCAAAGAGTTCTTAGGCTTACTTACTGATAAAAACGCAGCACCTGGGTAGGCGCGCGTATAATGTCCAGCGCGTCCACACGCTTGAGAGCGTTGTAAATATGTGAGTTGCGGGCCGTGTGGGTTAAAAATATGATTGGCACATTTTCCGGGTCGTGCTCGGGTTTTTGCACCAAGGCGCGGATGGAAATTCCCTCTTCCCCGAGAATGGCCGTGACCTTGGCCAGCACGCCAGGCTTGTCCACAGCTGTAAGGCGCAAATAGAATTCCGTTTCCAAATCGTCGATGGGCGCGAGCTTGGCGGGGTTCTTGACGGAAAAGAAACCCATGGGATGTGGAACCGGATTGCCGGTGGCAAGCTGCCTAGCCAGGGCCACAAGGTCCGATATTACGGAGCTGGCCGTGGGCAAACTTCCTGCGCCTGCTCCCGAAAGCAAAATCGCACCCACCGCGGATGTTTTGAGAAACACGGCATTGAGGACGCCATTGACAGTAGCGAGTTGATGGTCTTTTGCTACCAGGGCGGGATAGACATTGCTTTGGATGCGCCCCTGTTTGTCCTGGGATACGATGCCGAGCAGCTTGATGGTAAAGCCCATCTCCTCGGCCATCTGTATATCTATCGCGGAAATGGTGGTGATGCCTTCAATGGACATTCTGGCATAATCGACGTATTTGCCGTAGCAGATTGATGCGAGCAAAGCCAGCTTATGAGCCGAGTCCGTGCCTTGAATATCAAAGCTCGGATCCGCTTCGGCATAACCGAGCTCCTGGGCGCGTTGCAGGGCGGTTTCAAAAGAAAGTTTTGAAGTGGTCATCTCGGTCAGGATATAATTGCAAGTGCCGTTGATGATGCAGGCGAGGCCGTGGATGTCGTTGGCGATGAAACATTCTTGTAAGGTACGGATGATCGGGATCCCGCCGCCGACTGCCGCTTCAAACAGGAGAAAACGGCCGTGCTTTTCGGCGAGGGGAAAGAGGTCTTGGCCATGCTTGGCAAGGAGAGCCTTGTTGGCGGTGATGACGTGTTTTTTATGGGCGAAAGCGGTTTCGATCCAAACTTTTGGCTGATCCACGCCGCCGGCGACTTCGAGGAGGACGTCGATTTCAGGATGCGCGGCCAGTTCAAGAGGGTTCCGGGTGAGGAATGGGGCGCGGCCGGTAAAACGGTCGAGGCGGGCTTGGGAGCGGGAGCAGATGGCTATTAGTTCAAATTCGAAGCCTAGGCTGTGGAGGAAGAATTGGCGGTGCCGGTCCAGAAGGTCCAGAACGCCGGAGCCTACGGTGCCGAGGCCGATGATGCCGATGCGGATTTTCATGGGGGTAAAGTTAGCAAGAAACGCCCATTTTTCTATTTTCTAGGCATTCCAGGAGGCATGGGGCTTCCGACTAATTCAAGAGGATTTTGAATATGGCCAAAAAAGTAGCATTGGTAACCGGAATTACTGGCCAAGACGGCTCTTATTTGGCAGAACTTCTATTGGAAAAGGGATATGATGTTCATGGCATCATCCGCAGGACTTCGCTTTTCAATCGCACTCGGATAGAGGATACTCGCACCCAGGCTAAAGGCAAGGGTTTGGTTTACGATCTCCATTATGGGGATATGGGTGATTCCAGCAGCCTGAACCGAATTGTAGCCATGACCCGTCCAGATGAAATTTACAACTTGGCTGCTCAAAGCCATGTCCAAGTGTCTTTTGATTCACCTGAATTTACGGCTGATGTCGATGCTACGGGTGTCCTTCGTTTAATGGAAGCCGTTCGGAGCAATAAGTTGCCGAGTAGAGTTTACCAAGCCTCTACTTCGGAGCTATACGGAAAGGTCCAAGAGACGCCCCAATCCGAGACAACCCCATTTTACCCTCGGTCACCTTATGGTGTCGCAAAGCTCTATGCTTATTGGATCGTGAAAAATTATCGGGAATCGTATAACATGCATGCTAGCAATGGCATTTTGTTTAACCACGAGTCTCCCCGTCGGGGCGAAAACTTCGTGACTCGCAAAGTCACCTTATCCTTTGCCAAAATAAAAGCTGGCCTCCAACAAACCGTTCGGATGGGCAACCTTGATGCCAAACGGGACTGGGGATATGCAAAGGACTTCGTGGAGATGATGTGGATCATGCTTCAACAGCCGGAACCAGATGATTATGTTGCCGCGACCGGTGAAACGCATACCATTCGTGAATTTATTGAAAAAGCCGCACCTTATGCTGGTTATGAAATTGTTTGGGAAGGTGAAGGAGTCAAAGAAGTAGGACGTGATCGAAAAACCGGCAAGGTTATCATTGAGATCGATGCCAAGTTCTTTCGTCCTGCTGAAGTGGAACTTTTACTCGGCGATCCTACAAAGGCTAAAAAGAAATTAGGCTGGGAACCGAAGGTCAAATTTGAGCAGCTGATTGAGATTATGATGCTCGCGGATCTCAAAAATTACGCCTGAACACTTGGTAGCTTAAGCCAATCGAAGGCGCTCTTTCGTCGGCAGGCAGGAGAATAAAGCCCGTGAAAATTGGGTATATCCAGCTCCTTCTTTTTAGCCTTTGTATTGGGATGAAGATAACATCAACTCAGGGGGAAGCAGAAAAGCCGTTCATTGATGTTTCAGCTCTTAGTCCCGCCTTTGAAGTTTTTCGTCGCGTTGAAACCCGGTCAGTCCTGTTATTGCCTTCCCAGTCATTTCCACAAGGTGGGACGGGTCTAAAAAGCTTTTTGGAAAAGACGGAGGCTTTTAGAAGTGACTCCGTCTTTCTATCCGCTGCACTTCCAGGATTCCGGAAAAATCTTGTAGAATGGGCTGATACCAATCGAAACCATTCCCTCTTTGTCTCGCCGTCCCTGGATTTGTCAGGGTATACTGGAAACTGGAACGATACCTCAAGGGCAAGTACTCTGTTCGGCTTCGGTGGTACCCTTTATGGAGCACTGGCTCGCGGGATTTCCTTCTATAGCCATGCCGTGGTCTATACAGAAATGACAAACCGAGCCCAGTTTTCACACCAATTTAATCCTCAATTTGGGGAAACCTATTCGGTGGAAAAAGGCGCCGGCGATTCACTTTTAAAGGATCGAACCTACAATCGTTTTGAAAGCTATTTGATAGCGGATATGCCTTGGCTAACTTTGAAGGCCGGACGCGATCATATCCATATTGGCCCGGGATATTTTTCTTCCTTAATGGCTACCCGGGACACTCCGCCGTATTACCTGGTTCTAGCCCGGGTTGATTTTGCGCCTTGGCTCAGCATTGACGACAATGTGATTAAAATGACGGATACTCAACATGATATCCTAAAATATGCCAACCTACACCGCTTCGAGTTTAAGCCGACAAACTCTCTAAGTTTGGCTTTCCAGGATATCGTAATTTATCAAGATCGAGATCCGGATTTACGTTATATCCTGCCTTTGGCTCCGCTTATGTTTACGGAAGCGGATATGGGTGGTCCTGATAATTCAGCCATGGGGTTCGATTTTCTCTATTGCGGATTAAGGAATGTCTCGGTATGGGGAGAACTCTTTATCGACGACTTGATGGGGCCAACGTCCTTCTTCAATGATTTCTGGGAAAATCGCTGGGCGGGTCTAGCAGGTTTTCAGGTAACATCCCCGTTTCCGAAGGTCGATGCTGATCTGGTCGTGGAGTTTAGTCAAGTGGAGCCTTGGACCTATAATGGTCGCAAACCCCAAACCAGTTTTAAACATTTCAATGTCGCCAGTGCCAGCAAATTGGGTCCCGATTCGCGATCATGGGATTTCCAGTTTGCCTATCGGCCCGTCAGTTGGATTGAAATCAAAGAACATGCCGAATTCAATGATAAAGGTCTTGGTCGATCCGGAATACTCGGAGTGATTCATGATGATTTAGTGGATGGGCTTACCAAAGACTTGCTCGATGGACCGGTACGTGCCGATCGAATTCTTACGACGGAAGTGGAGCTCCACTGGAAGCAATACTGTCGTATTGGTCTCAGTTACTCTCAAAACTTTGGGGATTCCACGAGCAATCGCTTGGAAGCCTCGCTGCAATTGTTCTATTAATTCGCACACCCTTTGAAAATTATTTTTGGCCTTATTTTTAATGTATGTTTAATGAGCGAATAATTAATGACTTCAGAGTCGGGAGTTCTCGGGCTGATTTCATGTCATTTCGGAATTTTTTTCAAGCCCACTTTTGATCAGAGATAGCTGTAGCTCCAAGCCTACCCATTTCTCCGATAGCCTTTTGTATTCCTTGAACGAAGCCGTTTCCTTGCGAACTCGCCTTAAGGATTGGGCTCGGACATATTCTGTTCGGCTCTTCATCTGGTAGGTGTAGTTCAACTGCCAATAGCCCCCAGTCTTTGCCTCGCGGTCCTTGTACTGCTGGGATAGCTTCCCTGGTCGCATCGGTCCCAAGGCCAATATCTTAGCCTTCGTCACCGCGATAGCCGACTCCAATTTCGAGATTTCTTCTTCTTCACGCATACAATAAATATGCTTTTCATCAAGCATTATTGCAATATATAGTGTATGTATGCTATATGTATACTAACCCACTTTGGTCGCGCATCCTTCGCACTCTCCCACAGTTTCGAAAAGCTTTTTCACGGAACAAAACATTCCTCTGGTTTTGTTGTCTTACTCTGGCGACTGCCCTTCGAACCGATCTCAGCGGTGTCACATCACTCGCCCGCAGCCTGGGCGGAAAGTCGAAGGTCTACGACTGCCTTCTTGGGTTTTTCGCCTCCGAAGCCGTCAACTTAAACGTGTTGACTCGGATCTGGGCCAGAATGCTCTCCTCCCATAAAATGGCTCTCAAAGTTAATGGGCGGATCCTTCTGGTTGTTGATGGCATCAAGGCACCCAAGTCTGGCCGACTCATGCCGGCCGTGAAAAAGCTGTTTCAGCATTCCACCTCAAACACCAAGCCCGCCTATATCACGGGACATTCCTGTCAAAACATCGCTATCTTGTTAGGCTCCCTTACAGGTGTCTTCGCCGTTCCCGTTCTCACACGCATCCTTGAGGGCCTTCGGTTCAGCCCCAAGGACAAGAAATCTCAAATAGCCAAGCTCCCTGATATTTTGGAGGATGTGCTGGGGCACCTCCCGTTTTATCTAGTGGCCGATGCCTATTACGCCTCCGGAGCTTTCGCACTCTCGCTCGTATCCATGTCCGGACACTTGATAACGAGGGCCAAAGGAAACGCTGTAGCTTATTTGCCATTCCAAAAAACGGGTAAGCAGAAAAGAGGGCGGCCCCAGCAGTATGGAAAAAAGATAAGCCTCAAGACGTTGTCCAAGGAAAGTTCCGTATTTGTTGAAGCTGAGAGCCCCGTGTACGGCGAGCGCGGTGTGAAAATCCTCTACCGAGAAGTCATCCTTTTATGGAAACCGCTGGGGAAAAAAGTAAAGTTCGTGATTGTCAAACATCCTACCCGAGGTAAGAAAGGAGGCTCCTTCTACCTCATGACAACGGACTTGGATCTTGATGCCCTGGACCTCATATACATTTACGGGCTGCGTTTCAAAATCGAAGTCTCGTTCAAGTCTGCCATACACTCGGTGGGCACCTTCGCCTATCATTTCTGGACATCGTCCATGAAGAAAAGGTCCAGGGCCTCTGGTGACCAGTACGTTCACAGGGAATCCGAGAAAAATGTGGAAAAGATCAAAATGAAAATGAACGCCTACCATGTACATCTGCAAATCGGAAATATCACACAAGGGATACTGCAAATCCTGGCTTTAGAAATGCCACACCATGTTGCAGCCCTTGATCGCCACTATAGAAGAACCATTTGTGAACTACCCACCGAGGCAACCGTAGC
>JAYUHW010000326.1:0-1833 GCA_043766615.1 Fibrobacteria bacterium
TTCATTAAACAAAGCCGCACCGCGCACTAAGAATTCCGTGGCCAACAGCGTCTTACCGCATCCGGCGCCGCCGCAAACCAAGGTGGGTCTACCGCGTGGAAGTCCTCCCGAGGTGATTTCATCAAGGCCTTGGATGCCGGTTGGGCATTTCAAAAGTCGCGGACCTGACAAGATCCGCGGACCTGAGGAATTGGAGCGAGAAACGGTTTTTTTCTTCATTTATGGGCATCCTTTGACCAAGAGAGGCAAAGGTATTCAAAATCAACGGGCGGGGGTATGGGGTGTTCACCTACCCTTGATCTAGGCATGGATTAAGCGAGTTCCATCGAATGAAGGTCGCAAAGTATATTCTTGAAATCCATGGTATCCAACCGACCAGAAAGACCAGAATGGATCTCAGGACTGGGATAGCCCTTGCTTAGCCTCGAATCAAAGGGCTCTTCAATTTCATTTTTTCGATTACTTAGAACTGAAGGCAATTCCAAACACATAGCTGTAGCCGTCTTCCAGGTGTTATTGGAGTTTATAGAAAAGCGTGAGTGTACGCCCTTGACTTCTAATGTGTTCATTTTAACTCCTTATGGATTTGCGTTATCCCTAATCTACGGTTTCTATAGTTTTCGCACGATGGGGTGTTACCCTACCCTTGATGAAAGGAATTTTATCAAGCAGGGAGAGAATCCAGTTATCGGGGACATAACTTGCCCAAGAGGCTTCAGGAGCAATGGTCAGAGCCGCCAAGGAAAGTAAAGCGCCATCATACTGCGACCTGGCTTGCTTGAAATCAGCCCAGGCTTTAACGGTATCACGCTTCATGGGGACGCCTTGGTTGCTCAGTTTAAGACAGGCCAATTTGTACTGCTCTTGCGATACACTGATAGACTTCTCTTTTCCTGGGCCACAAGTCGCCGGTCGGTTAAAAAATTCAGCGATGCTGCAAAGAGCGGATACGCCGGCTTGAAAACACATATCCGTTTGGTAATTGGGTTCTCTTTCCACGGTGGAGGAAACCAGGCAAGCGGCATCCAATATCGCTCCCGCAGCATTAATCCAAGATCGTTGTGGTTTGGGGGATCGGAAAAAGGCCAGTGCAAACAAGGAGGTATGCGACTCTTCAACTTCCACAAACCAGTTTTCCCAAACCGACCAAAGCTGATCCAAAAGGTGCAGTTCGCCCAATCTGTAAAGGCGGGCAACGATTTCCACTCCGGACGGAGGGGAGCCGGCCCGGAACTCGAGGCGAGCCACAAGTACTTCTCGCTTAGAAAACGCTGTGTATATAGTTGGCAGAAACGAGACCAGCAGGGCCACCATGATTAGCCCGATAATCGATTCGGAATAGCCTAAAAAATTGAAGTAGATGCTATGCGTAGATGCGGAACCCAATGTCAGCAAAAAAGAACCGCTAAGCGCGCAAGCCGATTTCCAGGGAATTCCCAATCCCGTGAACATGCTCCAATAGCTTGAAAATATTAACCCAATTCCCGTGATGGATAAGGCCAATAGACTTACAGGCGCATAAAGCGCCATGACCCTGTCCCAGAAGGAAAAGGATTTGGACAACGTCAGCAGTAACTCGAATATTATCCGCATTCCCCCGAATACGATGCGTGTCAACAAAACCTTTTCATTCCGTGGCACGACAAAGGTGCGAACCACGGAAAAAAAAGTAAATGCCAATAACCAGAAACCAAAACCAAAGAGGAAGAATCCAATTACATAGCGCATTTAGGCATTTATTTTAGGGCCCGTTCCAATTTCGATTCCATTGCATAAATTTCGGAAACGTTCGCTCCTGAAAGTATGCGAGTGTACAGGTTACTCACCTCGCGC
>JAYUHW010000327.1:0-3894 GCA_043766615.1 Fibrobacteria bacterium
TTCCAGTCCACTTTGCGGTATTACCGGTCCTCGAAAGTAGCCGTATCCTTTGCCGTTGGGGCGCTGGCGCTGAACCGGTTGGCCTCGCTGGCGCATACCTTGAATGTTTTTAAGCGCACCAGTGCCAAAGGCTTAGGTTTGCAGGTGACTCCTGAATTTGGGCAGGATTATGCCGGGGCGCGGCTTAGCCTTGGGATTTAAAAATTTTCCCTCCCTCTTGCGCAAAATGAAAATTATAGTTATCATAGTGTCATGAAATCTGCATTTGTACAAAACAACCTAAGCCTCCTACTTCTAGTCCTAACTGGCTAAACGGGAGTGCGCGTGTTTTGAAAAAAGCCCACTCCCTGGAGTGGGCTTTTTCTTTGGTACGAAAATTTGAAAAGTCTTCGGTAATTGAAAAAGCCTTTGGCGTATGTAAATAAGGAGCGGAACATGAGTATAGCTGAACAAAACAGAAAACCATTTTTTTACGATGTCACTTTGCGAGATGGCAATCAGGCGCTCAAGAATCCCTGGAACCTGCATGAAAAGGAATTGGTATTCCGTCAGCTTTTAAAACTAGGCGTACAGGGCATTGAAGTAGGGTTTTCCGGCGCCAGCGATATGGACTTTGCCGCATGCGAGCATTTGGCCAAATTGGCTCCGGACCATGTAGTGATATCGGGACTGGCTAGGGCCGTGGAGCGCGACATCGTCATGGTATGGGAAGCGGTCAAGCACGCGCCGCAGCCTCGCATACATACCTTTCTGGCCACCAGTCCTTTTAACATGGAAAATGTGCTGCGCATGACTCCGGCGCAAGTCAAGGAACGCGCAGTCAAGGCCATCACCCTTTGCCGCAAGGCCATGGGCGGACGCGGCACTATCCAGTTTTCCGCCGAACATTTCGGGGACTCGATGGAAAACATGGAATTCGTGATCGATTTGTTGCAGGCCGTGGTTGCGGAAGGCGCTCATGTGATCAATTTGCCGAATACAGTGGAAAGATACCGTCCCATGATTTTTGTCAAGATGGTGGAGGAAGTCGTCAAGGCATTGCCCAAGCATGTGATCGTGGCAGTGCATACGCATAATGATTTGGGCATGGCAACGGCGACAACGGTGGAAAGTTATTTTGCCGGTGCCACGCAGTTGGAAACAGCCTTGAACGGACTGGGTGAGCGAGCCGGCAATACCAATATGTACGAAGTGGCTTGTGCCTTGGCCAATTGCGGCGAAGACGTGCCACTCAATATGGGCGAGATCTATGAAACGGCATTGCGTGTTTCCGAATGGTCCAGAGTTCCGATTTACGAAAAGGCCCCGCTGGTCGGCTCCGATGTGGTTGCGCATCGCAGCGGGATTCATCAGGACGGCGCCACCAAAACCAAAGGCATGAAAAAGGGCGCGTATCGAGCCATCGAAAGCACTTTGATTGGCCGCAAGGAAGGCGACCGACTGGGATTCACCAGCCAAAGTGGTAAGACTGCGGTTTTTGAAATCATCCATGGACTGGGTTTACCCATCTCTATTGAAGAGGCCGCTTTGCTACAGCCGGTACTGAAGCGCTTGTCCGAACAGGATGGCCGCGGAGAATTGAACGATCAGGAAATCCTGAAGGTGTACGACCAGGAAATTTTGAACGTAACCGGACCTTTAGTCTTCAGGGGTATCAAAATGGATCCCAATGAAAAGGAGTTCTATTTTGAAGTCAGCTATCAAGGGAAAAACCAAACGCTTACTGGGCAGGGTACGGGTCCCATCGATGCCTGTATGCATGCCTTGGAGACGATTGGACTGTACTTTCACCTAGTCGAATACAGCCAGATGGCATTGGACGTGGAGCATTTGGACTTTGCCGCCTATGCGCTTTCCGAGATTAAGATTCAGCGCAAATCGGGTCAAAATGGAGCGCCAGAAGGTCCGAGTGTCGTGGGTCGCGGCAAGGATATGGACACCATCAAGGCCAATGTACGGGCGCTTTTCAACGGTATGAACCTGTTGCTGAGATAGAATAAACAAGTTGTTGCGATAGAATGAATCTGTTGCAGCGTTAGAAGTTATTTTGAGACTGTCGGGAGTGGGGGATAATTTGAATAGTAGGTCGGAACCCAAGGCAAAATATGTTCCCGGGCAGCGCCTAATTAGCGATTCGGAGCCGGAACTGGGATTAGGCATTATTTTGGACGTGGGTTTTAGGGAGATGAAAGTTTCTTTTCGCGCCGCCAAAATCGAGCGAACCTACATGCATCGCGATGCCCCATTAAGACGCGTGCGCCTCAAAGCCGGAGATCGGGCCCGATCCCAATCCGGAAGAGTGTTTGTTGTGAAGTCGGTCAAAGAATCTGCGGGGCTCTTAACCTATGTAGGCGATTCGGAATCGCTACTGGAACAGGACCTGCTGGATCAGATGTCCTTTTCCGATCCGGACAAAAGGCTGTTGGCTGGAAATATCGGCAAGCCCAAGGAATTCGCCTTGAGGTACCGGACCCATCAGTTTCGCAGCGACATGCTCGGGTCGCGCGTGCGCGGTCTTGTAGGTGCGCGCATGGAGCTTCTCGACCACCAGATTTCCATCGCCCATGAAGTGGCGTCCAGGTATCGCGCCAAGGTGTTGCTCGCAGACGAAGTAGGTCTGGGAAAAACCATTGAAGCTGGGCTTATCTTCCATCGACTGCATGCCACCGGACAAATCAACCGGGTATTGGTGGTCGCCCCTTCTCAGCTCGTGCACCAATGGCTGGTGGAGCTGTATCGAAGGTTCAACCATATGTTCACGGTTATGGATGAGGATCTGTGCCGTTCCGAGGAAAAGGGGGACGTGACTGTAAACCCCTTCCTTAATCGCCAGCTCATGATTTGCGCCGTGGATTTTCTCGCCGGTTCCGAAAAGAGAATAAAACAAGCCGTGGAGGCCGGTCAAGATTTGCTTATCGTCGATGAAGCCCACCATCTTACCTGGTCTTTGCATTCTCAATCACCAGAATACCTGGCTGTGGATGGCTTGGCCAAGGTAAGCGGTAATGTATTGCTGTTGACAGCCACACCTATCCAACTTGGGCAAACGGGCCATTTTGGTAGGCTTCGTCTGCTTGACCCAGGTCGCTTCACTGACTTCAATGCCTACATGGCTGAAGCCGGACAATACCAAACCTTGGCCACTACGGTAGATCTAATCCTGGGCAGTGATGGGCCTGTAGTGCAGGCTGCAGATACGCTCTTTTCAGAATTCCCCACCGACCAGGCATTGCAAACGAGAGTTCTGGAGTATCGGCAGGGGCTGCCTGGCTCCAAGCGCAGTCTCATCGAGGAACTGGTCGACCGCCATGGCACAGGTCGCATCATGTTCCGCAATCGACGATCGGCTTTGGGTGGATTTCCGAAGCGCATTGTTCATGATGCACCGTTGCCAAACGTTTCCGAGCACCGTGATTGGGCACGTGCCGTATTGGGTCAGGATGCACAAACAGGTGGGCAATCGCTCACTAATGAAAGCGAGCTTTCCCGGTTCGTAAATGGACCGGCTGCCTCAACCTCCGGGGATCTCCGTGGATTTGCAGGCGATGCAACCGAATTTCTAAAACGGGCTTGGCGGAAAGATCCGCGCCTGGATTGGCTTCTCTATTTGCTCAAAATCAACGATGGCGAGAAGATTCTCATCATCTGCTCCAACAAGGCCGTAGTCTTTGCCCTTCAGGAAATTCTGCCTACTTTGACCACCGTTCCCTTTGTGGCTTTTCACGAGAACATGACCATGGCAACGCGCGACAAGAACGCGGCCTATTTTGCGCAAGTGGACGGTGCGCGCATTCTCATCTCTTCCGAAATCGGCAGTGAAGGGCGCAATTTCCAGTTCTCACACCATTTGGTACTGTTCGATCTTCCGCTGAATCCTAGCGTGCTGGAGCAGCG
>JAYUHW010000328.1:0-3847 GCA_043766615.1 Fibrobacteria bacterium
TGTAAGGTGCCGCGCTCTACCAGCGTAAAAATCCCACTTTTCACTCCCTGCTGATTTCCTTCTATTTTCCGCAGTATCAAATCATCCTCACGAAAAAGCCCCCTCCAAGTGTGGAAGGGGCCGGTGGATTTTCAGTGTGCGATTTAGCAATGCCTCAAGCCTGGTCGCACACCTCCCTAGCCAACTCCTCCGTGATCCGCTTTTCCTCCCGGAGAACAGCCAAGTCCATGCAGTTGCCGGCCATGTTCATGATCACCCGGCGGTTTCCCTTTGAGTCGAGTTCGATGAGCTTCATAGCCTCCTTCGAGAACAACTCCGGATTCGCCTTGGCTGCCTTCAGGCGGTAGCGGATAAAGTCCGATACTTCGTCTTCTTGCAATGGCTTGAGACTAAGCCTTGCGGCAATGCGCGTCTTGATAGCCGCGTGAATATCCAGCGCCAGCGTCTTTTCCAAAACCGGGTGTCCGCATAAAATGACCGATGCTGCCGCAGTTCGATGCGCCGGGTCTTGGGTCAAACTGAAAAGCTCAAGCAAGGATTCACCTGACAAGCAATGCGCCTCATCCAGAATGAGCAGTGTATAAGGAGCCTCCTCCTTCCTGGAAAACGATTTGTGCAATCGGCCAAGCAGCGAACTTCGACCCACCGTATCGATGGCGAGCTTCTCGCAGATCTCGCGCAGCAACGGGTTTTGCTTAAGCCCACTGTACGGGATGAGCGCGTGACGGAAAGCCTTCTGCTCCAAGTTACCCAAAAGGGTTTTGAGCAACATGGACTTGCCACTGCCGGGTTCACCAGTCAAGGAAAAACTCTTGCCCTGCCCAAGTAGCATCAGCATGCGCTCCAAAAGCAGTGTCTCGCCCTTGGTTGTGAACGGCTCTGAGATTGGGAATGTGTCCGTGAACGGACTGTAGCGGATTCCAAAGTGAGCGCATACGGTGGGCTTGGTTGTGAGTGTATTCATGGCTTTACTTCCTTTCCCCGAATGGGGCTATGTTCATGGCGTCTGGCGTTCTTGATTAAGTCAACGGGTCTGGCTGGAATTTTATCCGGCCCGATATAGATGACGGATAGGTCCCACGGCAGGTACTGAACATCGACGATTGAGCCTGGCAAAGCCCCCTTGACATCGTAAACCTTTCGCTGAAGATGCAGTGTTCCATTGCGATGGACCTTGCGACGTTCCTCAATTCCAAAGAACATGTCGAGCTGGGCCACATCGGGTAATGGGCGCGTTACCTTAGGGACAGCCAGCCTTTTGTTCAAGGGCGAGCATCCGAGGCTGTCATGGATGCGATGGTGGTAGTCTTCGAGCCACTCTGAAAAGGCAGCCTTGAGGGGTTCCATAAATTCGGTTTTAAGTGTGGATAAGCATTGGTCTCTAATCGTCCTAAAGATCCTCTCCACTTTCCCACGACCTTGCGGACGATACGGCGGAGTATGGGGCAAACTCATGCCCAGCCTTGCTGCTACCATGGCGAGATGCTTGGAACGAAACGCCGATCCATTGTCCGTGTAAAATTTTTCGGGGACCCCGAACCGGCGAATGGCCATGGAGAGTCCGTCGATAAGTACAGCCGTATCCTCGCTCCATCCGAAGGCGGCGAATACAACGTAGCGCGTGGCATCGTCGAGGATGCAAAGGAGATAGGTCTTCTTCATGTGCCTGCCCACGCGTACTTTTGGGCCATGGAGAAAATCCGCCACCCACAATTGGCCGAACGCATCATAGGCAAAGGCATGGGCTTCTTGTATGGCCGCGGCATCCAGTGGTTTGCGCTCCAGGCCCTTGTTTCTAGTCAAGCGATACAGCGCGCTGCGCGAAGGACGAACACCATTCCAGTGCCCTTGATTGAGCATCCGCATGAGTAAGGCCTCGGTGCTCGTATGAGGAAATTCATTTCGTAGGGCGATGAGATGCGCGGTTAGGGCTTTGGGCACAAGACTTTCGCCCTTGTCTTTACGCGGACTGTCTTCCAAAGCTTTGATGCCGCCTTTTCGGTACCGGTAGATCCAGTGTCGCAATGTATCTGCTGTGATACGGATGGCACCGTGAATGGGTTCTCCTTTCAAAGAGGGACGGTTCCAGGTGCGCTTCGCGGCCAGTTTTAACCGGTCAGACAAAGTCAGGCCGGTGCCGCTTCCATGAAGCAGCTCACTTATAAGCCCGTAACGCCAGAGCGACGCGTCTTGGGTGGGATTAGGAAAGGTTTCCATCAGGTTCTCCTTGTGTTGCACCCGAAATTGGGTACGTGGCAATGAGAACAAGGAAAACCGCTTCATCACCCGGTGGGAATTGTGTGGGGTGGAAAAAGTGGAAATCGATTTGGGTAGAGAGTGCGGGAAAATGCGTGGGTGAAATCGGGCCAACTGGGCCAGCAGTATGCAAGAGCCAAGACATCCGCGGCGTTTTCGGGATCGGGTCGCAGTGGCAGCGTATCCAAAAGTGCCACCGTACGAGTGAGTGACAAAATTATTGATGCGGCCTTGGTAATCCATTTCCTGAGGTTCAGGAGGCAGAAAAGGCTTTCACCCAGACGTTTGGAAATGGCATATGCGGTTTCGCCCAACTTGAAACAATCGGCGATGATGAGGACGTCGCTGAGGGGCCACCTCCAAATGGGAAGAATGTTATCGGGTAAAATGGAATGAGTTGCCCCGCAGGTCGGAATCGGGCAGATATATCGGGTGACCCAGACAATTGCAGTGGCTAGAGGGGTTCCTGAGGAACGAAACGTTCCTTTTCGAAAATACTGACCGTGACGGTGACAAATTGGGTGGTGGCAGAAGGGGCAGGAAATTATATTTGGCCTCGGATGTGCGGTGGTGATTATTGGAGTGTGGTAACCCCAAAAATACCTTAACCACCGGCATCCACCTAATTCACCCGTTTAAAAATCTCCAGATACACTCCCGGAACAATCCCGCTTTCCGACCCCGGCCCACTGGTGTGACTGGGATGTCAACGTGGGATTCCAAGTCAAAATTACGCTGCTACAGCACGGCACGGGACAACAGCAGCAGGATGTACTCGATACGCTTAAAGTCCATTGCCAGCAAAGAGGTTTCTGCCTGGTGATGGGAAATCCCGGCACCGGAAAATCGGTCGTTCGGGAAACCTTGGTTCGTTTGGCCGAGAAGCGGTACCGCATCGCCACTATCTCGCGCACCATCCATACCTATTCCAATACCATACGCATTCTCTGCGAAGCCTTCGGCGTCGAATACTCGGGGACCCATTTCAAATGCGAGCGAAGGCTTATTGAAGAAGCCTTCGCTCTCAAGCAATCCGGGCGCACGGCCGTGACGGTTCTCGACGATGCGCACCTATTGGAAATGGATACCTTGCGTCGGCTCCGCTTGTTGTTTTCGGACTTCCCGCACACGCACAATCTCATCCTTTTTGGCCAGCCACAGCTATTGTCCAACCTGTCCTTGGGTGTCTATGAGCCAACATTCCAGGGACGCCTGACATGATTTTTTCGAATTAGCCAAACTCACCGTCCCTTTACCAAGCGCGTTTCTACACCTCCATAAAAATCAATAGTTTATAATTATTTGCGTTCAGCTCACAGTCTTGATGTAGCACATCAGTTACCTTTGAAAAATGGTGCACGTTTGGATCCTAGTGCACATTTGGATCCCATTATTTTTTGACCTTCATTGCCTACAATATCTCTTTCCTCCTATGGATACGATTTTGTAATCCTCGGTAGGCAAAGATTTGGGGCCTTAAAATGCTGGAAGCAGCAAGTGACGAGATCCAAACATTACCCATGGATCATCATGGCCTCGTGGCAGCAGTCTGCAAGGATTTACGAATAGCCGAAAGGATTGATGCGTGCCT
>JAYUHW010000329.1:0-8579 GCA_043766615.1 Fibrobacteria bacterium
ACGCGCCAATCCCGTCTATTGGTGAGAATATGCCGGATGAAATTGGACCCGATAAAACCACAACCGCCCGTTACCACTATATGCATGTCGCTCACTCCATCAAATGGAAAATTCGAAAATGACCTTCCATGAAACTAGAAAATTGCCGGGTCCGAAGCATGGACGCACAAACTGGATTGAGGAGGGTGAGGTGAACCGAACTCGCTATTTGGAAAATTCGCCAGACACGCGAATCAATTCTGGCTCAATACGGAGAAAAGCTTGAACCACGTCCGGATCGAAATGCTTGCCGGACTCCGCCAGAATTAGACGCCGGGCTTCGTCATGAGGAATGGGTTCTTTATAACAACGGCGCGAAACCAAGGCATCGTACACATCCGCCAAGGCTACTATCCTAGCCGACAGCGGAATATTTTTTCCGGACAGAGGCTTGCCGATTCCCGGTTCCACGAACATGGCTTTGGTAGCCCCGAGCACATTTGGATAGCCAGTGCCATCATAGCGTTGATGATGATGGTAGGCGATTTCCTTGCTCAAGGAATAAAACGTACGCCATTGCAGCTTCAGTTCCAGCTCATGCAGCAAATCACCACCGATGATGGTGTGCATCTTCATGATTTCGAATTCGCTCATGGTGAGGCCACCCTGCTTCTTGAGGATGTCATCGCGGATGCCCACCTTACCTATATCATGAAGCGGAGCGGCGATAAAGATCTCATCGCAATACGTACGGGTGATATAACCCACATATTCCGGAACCTGGGCCAGCTCCTGGGCAAGCATGCGGGAATAATGGGACATGCGAATGATATGATCGCCCGTATCCGGATCGCGTACCTCCGAGATCTTGGCAAAGCCGAGGATGGAAACTTTTTGGATTTCATTGCCCCGTTCCAGGCCCTCGATGATGCGCTTATGCATGGTCTGGTTGTTCTTGCGATGACCGGCCGCCAAAAGGCTGAGCGCCACATAGGGCAGTAAAAATTCCGGTAGCCATGCCAGATAATGCGGAGGGCGGGTTGGCAAAAATCCCACCGGCGTCCCATACATGAATAAATGGATGCCAAATCGCAAGATGTGAAAAGCCAGCCCACAAAATAGGGCAGGAATTACCGGATTTTCCAGGGCTCCTTCAAATACAGTCATAAAATGCTTAGTCAGGGCATGTGATCCAGGTTGCGGCGATTCAAACCCGCGTCCCAGGCCTTCAGCTCCCAGTCCCAGGCCTTTAATGCTCTTTGGTTGACCGTGAATATCCAATAAAGTCATACCTTAAATCACCTTTAAAAGACCCTTAGGTTTTCACCAAATATATAATAGGTCGTGGGTGACGTGTTCACATAAGGTTTTTATCCCATCGGATTCTGCTCAAAAAGAAATTGCCCCTGCTTCGCTAGATTGAAGGCCCGCATCCAGCCTAAGGCCATATACAGCCTTGATTTTACTATGATTTGAAATTGGATAGGGGCCCGACAAGGGGGCTTTTTCCCAATTTAAACCGATTGAGCCTAAGCCCCTAATTAGGTCAATCAGGCGCAGCCAGCATGAATCCGCATCTTTCTAAAAGCCGTTCTCATTCTCAAAAGCAAGCAATGCAGAACGTCAAAGCGCTTATGAAAATGCGCGGCCAATTGACTGAAAACCTGGGCTTTTCGCGTATCGATCACGACCGGGATGCGCGCAAAGGCTTTCCTGAGGTGATTTTTGGGCCGGGTAAAACTCCGGCACAGATTCTCGCCATAGCTGGAAAAATTTTGGCGCATTCTGGCAGGCTGCTTGTGACGCGGGTGGGAGAGGATGTGTATCTCCCTCTCAAATTGCGGCATCCGTTTCTGAAATATTCGGCTTCGGCCAAGGCCATTTACTATGCCGGCAGCCCGAACCTAAAAAAGAGTCGCCGCCTGCCCCGGGGCCATGTTCTAGTGGTATGTGCCGGTACCGGTGACATTCCTGTAGCTGAAGAAGCGGCGCTGACAGCCCGTCTACTCGGGTGCCGTGTCAAAACCTTGCATGATGTAGGCATAGCCGGACTGCACCGTCTTTTAGCCAAACTGCCGGAGCTCAAGCGAGCCAGCGTCATCATTGCCGTGGCGGGGATGGAAGGGGCTTTGCCCGGTGTGGTGGCTGGCCTCGTAGACAAACCCGTTATCGGCGTGCCTACCAGCATTGGTTACGGGTCTTCCATGCAGGGGATGGCGGCCCTATTAGCCCTGCTCAACTCCTGTGCTTCCGGATTGACTGTCGTTAATATCGACAATGGTTTTGGAGCTGGTTTTGCAGCCGCTCAAATCCTGCGCTTAGTCCAAAATAAAGCACCCTCGCAGCGCATCTCTCGTTCCCGGCCCTTGCGCCCATCCAAACCAAGGTCGTAAAATAAACCGTACTGGAATCCGGGCCCCGATAGGCTTGGGCTAAAGCAGTCAGGTGCGGAATGTAAAAGTATGCAGCGTAACAGATCCACCCTCGTCTCCACTAGCATGTCTTTGGCCTTAGCTGTGGCTTCGGCTTCCGCTTCGGCTTTGCACTTTGGCACAGCCATCCTGATAGGCACCGCTTTCCTTTTTGGCTCGGCACAGGCCGAAACGGAAGTCTGTGGCACTTTCAGCCTGGCTACGGAATGGACCGCTAAAGGTTCGCCCTACTTGGTCACGGGAGATATTTTCATTCCCGCTACCTCGCGCTTGCGCATCAATCCGGGCGTCACCGTCCGTTTCGACAAACAAAAACCTTGCCCCACCGACAAACACCCGCAGCCTCTGGAAGATTGGTCCGACTCCGTCTATACCGGCATCAAGGCCGAAGGCACATTCTACTGCCTGGGTACGGAAGAGCAACCGGTGATTTTTGAATCCGCTTTCGCCAAAGCCGGCCAAATCGGTTGGGACGGCATTAGGCTATCCGGTCAAAATGACCACTCCTCCGAAATCAGTTTTGGAATTTTCCGGGGAGCCAATCAAGCCATCAAAGCGGAAAGAGCCGGATTCTTCATCCACCATTGTCTGTTCAAGGAAAACAATACGGGCGTGATGCTGGGCTTCCGTGGGGATGTAAACATCGTCAACTGCAACTTCATCGGAAACTTAAATGCCGGAATCGTGATTCGAAAAGCCGCACCCCGCATCGTGAGCAACATTTTTCTCGACAACCGATCCTACGGAATCTGGGCCGATGGACGGCCGGCCATCCAAATTCAGAACAATGCCTTCTGGGGGAATCGGGAAGAGTCTTGTCGGAAATGTCCCTATCAAGTATTGGAATTGGGAAAACGGAATGCGAACAAAGACTCGGTGGATACTTTTGAAAATATGGAATGCGATCCGATATTCCTCGGCACCGCGAGCTTTGACGTCGCCCATCAAGCGGATTTGGATACCGACACCCCCGCCCATCTGGTACGCGACCCCAAAATTGCGGAAGCGGAAATAAAGGCCCGAAAAGAAACCAAACCCAAAGCCCCTTTTAAGCCCACGGGCACTGGCGATTACTTGCTCTCGGAATATTCCAAACTCATCAATGCCGGCCACAAAAGCCGGGACCTCAAAGACAGGGACGGCAGCCGGAACGACATCGGCATGCATGGGGGGCCGATGACCCGGATCACAAAAGATCCCTTTTAAGAAACCCAAGGATCGCCAATAACTCTTGTGAGCTCAAGTGGAAACGCAACTGCCACCTTGCCTCGTGGGAATTCTTCCCCTACAATAAAGACATGGAAATCGGCCCCGCCACATCCTCCGTACAAGGCATTCAAAAAGCGTTCGACACAAACGCTGCCCGCGGGAAGAGAATAGCGAATGCGGAAACCGATCCCCAGTTTGAAAAGGACATGGCCGAGCTCGCCTCCGATCCTGAAAATGTGGGCGTGCAAACTGCGGTCATCAAAACCAAAGACAAAATGATGGGCGCGCTCCTCGACCTCTTCGCTTAAACTTCACAGTTTTCAAACTTTGCTTCCGACTTCTGCAGAGCTTTTTCATGAGTTATTTTCCCCGCATGCGTGAGCAATTCCCGGTCATTTAATTTCAAGATGACGCCCAAACGCTCAATCCAATTCGCCATATACATCGGCGTTCTTTGTTGCGCCATAGTTTCGGCAAATAATTGTTTTGCACCACTTTGAAGAATTCTAAGTTTTTATCCTCAGGGTCATGATTGTGATTGTGGTTTCAGCTTTTTTTTCGCTTGGAAGTTAGTTGCTTGAAGTTCCCGGTAGAGATCACTGGTTTGCCCGTCTGCTGTTCGATATCTTTGCGTGTTCTACCTGCTACGGCTCCACCATCCTTAGCATCCAGTTTCAGTGTAGTCATTCCCTTTGAATCCCGATCCCGGTGTAGCTTGGTGGTCGTCGCTTCACCAAGCATGGTGAGAATGATCTCAATGTCGGTCATGTGATCGCGGAGGTTCTCCCGTTTAAGCGTCTTCACCCGTTTATATTCGTCCACTTTGAGGTCGAAGGTGCCTTGCATGATTTCATTGGTCAGGATGGCAAATTCCAACTTGCTCGAGGCTCCGCGGCTTTTCCACTCGTCGGTCAAATCCTGCCGAACGGCGATGCCCCGCAGCCGCTTGTCTATCCAACTCTTAGGGTAGCCTTTCTTTTCGTAGAGCTCCTGCATCCGCCCCATGGCCAACTCTGGGTTCTCGATCTCGTCGATACGCTCCTTGCCCACTCGCGCCAACCATTGCTTGAAAGGTTCGGCCTTGGAACTGGGAATGGATTGGATCAAACGGAAAATACCTTCCAAATTCCAGCATTGGAATTTCTGTGTTCCTCCAGGCGTTGTAAACTCCAAACCAAGGGGGGGGACAAATTGTCCCCCCCCTTGTAGGGCATCACCCAAATCCGGATCCCGTTTGCGCATTTTTTTCCAATAATCGGCAGGATCCGGGGAATCCGTCAATGCAGCGATGATGTCCGTAATGACAAACCACCAGTGATCCTCATGCAAAGTTTTCCGGATTCGCTTGCCGTCAAACAATGCGGGTTTGGTGTCTCTTTTTTGGCTCATAGCACTTTAAATATACTGCACAAATAAGCAGTAGTCAACATTTTCACGCATGGGATGCGCGGCAATTCCTTGCTCAAATTATCTGCGTAGCGCTCGCGATAATCGGGCGATTGCAATAGACTGTAGACGTAATACAAGACAGATTCATTGCCGTTTTTTCCTGGATACCATTTGGGAAATTTAACTCCATGGGAACAAATGATCAGTGAGCAATGATTGGAAACCGAATATCATTTAAAGGGTCCCGAGCGGATCTTTTTTTGGTTATTTTAATGCGGAAGGTTTTTTTGGGGGGTCGTTCATGCTCACTCGCATCATACGTAAGCCGACCGGATTCCTAAACAAGATTTGGCGGAAAACTCAGCGCCTACCTGTTCCGCTCAGGCCCGACCCTCTGGAAAATTCGGCTCCCCCGCTTTGGCCCTATCGTTATCGGGGCGTTGGCATTTCCCTTTGCTCCCTTGACGCGCCGATGCCTACAGCCCCAATCAGCGGCGTCGAAATTCCCAAGGCATGACGGATCCTTCCGAACCGCTGGAACTTCATTTCGATCAGCTTTCTCCGGTTCTGGTCAAATTCCTGAGCCGCTACGGCTTTGGTCCCAGCTGCGCCATCTCTTTGGCCGGTACAGCCGGGTCCCGTCGCATCTACTACCGGTTAAAGGAAGGTCTGCGCAACTTCATCGTGCTCGTTTCTCCATCCGACGATGTCGACTTCGGCCGCTTTTTGCGTATCACCCAGTTCTATCGCCTCATGAATTTTCCCGTACCCATGGTGTACTGCATCGATGACGCCGCTCATCAGGTGATTCTCGAAGACTTAGGCGACAAGCGTCTGTACGACCTGATAAAAAAGGGTGCGCCCACCCGCGAACCGTATCAAAATGTCATCCACCATCTCGTCGATTTGCAAACTCGATGCTTTCAGTGGCATAAGGAAAGTCCGGACATCAACTCGCGCATTTTCGATGAGCACGATTTGCTATGGGAAACGGACTATTACACCAAGCACTATCTGCTGGGACATCGCGGCATGACCTATGATGAAAAAGGCCAAGCGCGACTCAAAACCGTCTTCCACGATCTCGCCCGCCAAGTCGATTTGCAGCCCAAGTCCATAATGCATCGCGATTTCCAATCGCAAAATATCATGATCCAGTTCGATGGAACCGTCAGGGTGATTGATTATCAAGGCAGCCGACTCGGATCGGTTTATTACGATTTGGCCTCTCTGCTTCTCGATCCCTATGTGATGCTTTCCGAAGAGGATGTTTTCGAATTGCTGCGGTACTACCACGCCAAAGCCTTGAATCCGCTGCCCTTTGAAGAGATGGGGCATCAGTTTTTGCTGGCGGGGGCGCAAAGGATTATGCAAGCACTTGGCGCCTACTGTTTTCTCTCCCGGGAAAAGGGCTTGGCCCAGTTCAAGGCCCATATCGATCCAGGGGAACAAAGGCTGCGCTGGATCATCAAGCATCTGGGCTGGCGGGAGCTCAAGGCCGTGATGCCTTCAGCTTAAATTCTACCTTTTTTGATTTTCCACTTCGAGGAATTATGGCCAATTTAAATAAACTGGAGAATGCAAAGGTAACGCGCCTTTCGCGTAGTGGCGCCCTGTCAGTAGCTGCGCTAGTCCTGCTCGGTCTGCTCCCATTTCTATCCATCCTACTCTCTGGAAACGTCGTGTTCGCGTCAGATCAAATCGGTTCGCCAGCGTGGAAATTTTTGTTTGAGTCGCTACGACATTTTGAATTTCCGCTCTGGAACCCATACTTGCTTGCTGGAATGCCCACCTTGGATGCGGGCTTTGGCGATGGCGCCTATCTTCCTTTTTTAATTCTTGGGCTATTCGTGCCGGTGACTTTTCTCGTCACCTTTAGTTTTGTGCTGCATGTATTTGTAGCCGGGGTCACCGCTTATATTCTTGTCCGCCGCTTCTTTCATTTGGAACGATTGGCCGCCGTGGCCTTGGCGGCCGCCTATATGCTCAACACGAATTTTATTTCCCACATCCACGCCGGACATACGGGTAAGTTTTACATCATGGCTTGGCTGCCGCTATCCCTCTTCTTCCTTTTACGAAGCTTAAGCACCAAGGCCCGCTGGTATCATCTGCTCGGCCTCTCCCTGACCATTTCACTTTTCATTTCCACCTCACACTTACAGTTCACCTACTACGTCCTCATGGGGTACTTTCTTCTTTGGGTCTTCAAAAGCTATGGGTGGGTTCGGAGTAAGCAGTATGGGGCGTTGATTGCAGGCGCTGGAAAATTTTGGCTGCCGATTCTTTTAGGCGTAGGTCTGGCATTCCCAATTTTTTACCCACCTATCCAGTATAACAAGGAGTTTTCGGTCCGCGGACAGGGTGACAAGCAGACTTTCGAACATGCCACGTCGTGGTCCATGCATCCTGAAGAAGCCATGTCCCTCATCGTACCGGAATTCACTGGCCTCAATGAACAGTATTGGGGGCGCAATCCCTTTAAGCTCAACTCCGAATATCCCGGTTTGGTCATTCTATTTTTGGGCGTTTTTGGGTTGGTGGCCTTCCGTCGCAAATGGTTCTGGTTTTGGACCTCTCTGGGCATATTGTCCGTCCTTTTCGCCCTTGGTGCGGACACTCCGGTTTTCCACCTCTTTTACGCCCTCGTTCCTGGAATAAAAAATTTCCGCGCACCAAGTATGATGGTTTTTTGGCTCGTCTGCGCCTTACTCATGATGAGCGCGCAAACCTTGGTGCTTCTCTTCAAAGAAGTGCCTGCTTTGAAAGCGGAGGATAAAACCCGGTTAACGAAAAAACTTCTCATGTTCGGCTTTGGCTCTGCCGGATTTTTGTTGGTTTGCGGACTTGCCTCCAGTTCGGTTCTGGAAATTTGGAATGCATTGGTGGACGCGTCTTCCATTGCGAACTTCTCGCGGCAGTCCGCCAATGTCGGCAGCTTTGGACGCGGTGCGCTTATGAGCGCCTTCATGCTGGCAGCCCTGGTAACAGGAGTTTGGAAATTCGGCATAAAGAATTCGCAGCCGGGATTTTTGTCGGTACTCCTGCTGGCGATTGTGTGCATTGATTTGTATTGGAGGAACAGCAACTTCCTGATGGGTTATGAGCCGGAGCGCTTTTTCCCTCACCAAGAAGCAGTGGGCTTTCTTCAGGGTCAAAAGGAGCCGATGCGCGTCTTTGGTCTTCCAGGGGCGTATGATCGAGGCTATTTGCAATATTTCAAGATACCGACTGTGGATGGATTTGTAGATAATGAGAACCGGATTTACAGTGACTATCGCGGTAAAAATGAACAACAAAATCAGAATTTTATGACTCACCTGAACCAAAATACGGACGGTTCTGTTTCAGGCAATGTGTTTCTCGACATGCTCAATGTAAAATACCTTGCATATCGTACGCAGACTGAACCTGGACTTCATCTCGCCGAGAACCGTTCCGCGCTGCCACAGGCTTGGTTCGTGGAGCGTTGGGAAATGGGGCTAGACAGTCTGATTCTGGACTCGATCAAGAGTCCGACTTTTGATCCGAAAAATTTCGCCTTTGTTTCGTCAGAAACGCCGGTTCTGG
>JAYUHW010000330.1:0-21099 GCA_043766615.1 Fibrobacteria bacterium
GGATAGGCGTTTCGGCAGCGTGTCACCAAGGCTTGCCGTTGCACGGATCTGGCCGGGAGCTCTTCCGCCACGCGGTTCAGCTTTTTGGCATCCTTTGCATCCGGATGTTCCGCCCATTTCGCATCCATGATTTCGAATTTACCCGCGCTGTGAATCAGGAAATCCGCCTCTTTGGTTCGGTCTCGCCAGAAAAAAAGTTCTCCCTTCTGAGTCTCGCGCAGATTTTTTCTGAGCTCAGAGCATACCAAGGTTTCCCAAACGGCTCCGGTAAAGGAAGATTTCATCAAGTCCTCCACCGATCGAATTCCGAGAAAATGACACAGTAATCCCGTATCGTTTAAATACAGTTTGGGCGCCTTGACCAGGGACTTCGTGCGGTTTGAAAACCAGGGTTCCAACAGAAAAATCTGGTTCGTTGTTTCCAAAGCGGAGAGCCAAATGCCCGCAGTGGAAGGGCTGATGCCGATGTCCCGGGCGAGTTCGGCCTTGTTCAGCAATTGCCCGGAACGCAGAGCACAGGCGCGTAGAAAGCGTTCGAAATCCCGCAAACTCCCTACGTCCAACAGGCTACGGAGATCGCGTTCTAAATAGGTGGCGATGTACGATGCATAAAAGGAATGCCCATCCATGCCGGGTTTTTCCCACAGTTCCGGCATAAAACCACGAACAGCGGCTGCTTCGGGGGCCATTTTCATACCAGACGATTCCAACTCACGCAGCGATAGCCCTTCCAATTCCAGAATGGCAGCCCGACCCGCCAGAGATTCGGAAACACCTTTCATCAAAGCAAATTTTTGTGATCCCGTAATCACAAATCGTCCATTGCTTTTCCGGTTGGCATCGACAATGGCCTTCAAGTGACGTAACAGTCCCGGCGCATATTGAATCTCATCCACAATTACGGGTGGCGGATGCCGTGCCAAAAAGTTTTGCGGATCCCTTTCAGCCTGTTCCGCCTCACTGGGCAAGTCTAAGGTTACGTACGAATAGCTTGGAAAAACATGCCGAACAAGGGAGGTTTTACCCGTTTGGCGCGCGCCAGTCACCACCAAAACCGGTCGTTCGCCTGCCAATTTTAGTAGGCGATTTTCGAGCGTTCGGGAAACCCATTCTTTCATAGTGTAAATAATACGTTGTAATCGAATAATTTGCACTATGTACTTTTACGGTTCGGTGGTGGAGCCCTTTATGTCATCGCTGTTAGGTTCCCCTCCAGAGTCCTATATAACTCTTGCAGCGCATAGAGCGGAATGGACATGAGGGTGCCGTCCCGTTGCTGGTTGGCCTGGGAGACTCGAATTCCCAGCGGCGCTTTATATTCGGGAAGGAATTGGCGTAAGCTGCGCAACGTGCCGCTTTTCCCGGATTTGACTTCCAGAGGAAGAATACGCGAACCGAAAGGGACAAGATAATCGACTTCGGCATTGCTGGTACGCGCTTCTCGAGCCCAATAATACAAGCTCGATTTCAGATAAGGGTCCGCATGAGCCCGCAGCTCCTGACCGACAAACTGCTCGGCCACGGCTCCCGCTTGCACAGTGAGCGGGTCGGAGGAGGAAAGTAATTCACCCGGCATGCCACAGAGATTTTGCATCAGTCCCACATCCAGAAAAAGCACTTTAAAATTTCGCTCGCTGGCTTCGGCTTCCAGCGGAAGTCGGGAACCGGATGTTTGTTTGATACGCGCAACGACTCCAGCGTTTTCCAACACTTCCAGCGCAGTTTTGATCTCGCGCGAAGGAACCGAATCGTCCACGGCCGAATACTTGAATTTGTTTCCCACCATTTTCGGCACGGCTGCGAATACCTTTTGTACATGAGGCAAACCCGCTCGGGTCGCATACTTGCTGAAATCGTCGCGAAAGGTTTGTGCAATACCAGCCAGAATCCTTGCGCAATGGATCCTATTTCCACTGGCCACATATTCATGGACCACAGCCGGCATCCCGCCAATCGCCAGGTATACCTTGAGCTGGGCATTCAAGTGCTGGTGGATGGCCTCTGGATAAGGCTCGTTTATTTTCTGTTCGCTGATGCTGCGAAGTGCCGATTGCTGATGCGTCGCGTCCAAGAATTCGGCGAATGTCAGCGGATACAGGAACAAGTGCTGAACTCGCCCCACAGGCATGTGAATCTCTTCTCCAGTAAACGTGAACTCCATACGGGAACTGGCGCCGATCACATGCAAGGCTGGCAGCTTTTCATAGAAATAGCGAAGTGCCATTATAGCGCGAGGACAGCGTTGGATCTCATCCAGGAATAAAAGGGTTTTCCCGGGTAGGATTTCCTTACCCGCCAAAACGGAAAGGGACGCGCACACGTCCACGGGATCCAATGAACCGGCAAAAGAGTTGGCGTATTGCGGGTAGAGATCGAAGTTTATTGTGACGCAGGATTCGAAATGCTCTTGGCCAAACTTTTCAATAGTGAAGGATTTTCCCACCTGTCGAGCGCCGCGAATCAAGAGGGGTTGACGGCTTGGGCGGGATTTCCAGGATATGAGGTGCTTTTCGATATTTCTGCGCATTTTTAGCAAATTTTCGAGATTTTTCGGAAAGTGCGGCATCAAAACGTACAATTAACAATGGCATTATCTCCAAATAATGTCTAATAATCCAGGGTATTTTGATAAGCGTCCAATCGCTTAAACCATCCACCATGGAATGGCTGTGATGTTTTCCGCTAGCAGTTGCGGGCGCGCGCAGCGGCACACGACAAAACCCCGTTTGGCCTTGGGGTTATCCTTGATAAAGCTGATGAGGTGCCGTGCGTCCGTGGTGCGAGGGTTTTCGGTCCATTTCACTTCGATAGGAATGGATTCCGTTTTGGTAGTGACGATGAAGTCGACTTCGGCACCGGATTTGGTGCGCTGATAAGTTAGGCTTCCAGATCCGAGATACTGAAGCCGCTTCCACAACTCCATCCCCACCCATTGTTCAAATAGCGGACCAGGGTCGGCGCTAACCGCATCCAACGATGGTTCCATACCTGCTGCGGCGTTACGAATGCCTAGGTCGAAAAAGAAAAAACGCGGCGTAGAAAGCAACGTTTTTCTTGGGCTACCCGATAACGCCGGTACCGTGAATCCGATGAACATGTCTTCCAGCAATTGATAATGCGCTTTCACTGTCGCCAAAGAGAGCCCGCACTCTTTGGAAATCGCGGTATAGTTGACGATGTATCCGGAATAGATGGCCGCGAACCGCAGAAAATTTAAGAAAGCGGGCCAGTCGCGGATTAAAGTCTCACGCCGAATTTCTTCGTGCAGGTGGATGGTCGTGTAAGCTTTCAATAGCATCGCTCGGTCTTCCCGCGCAGCCAGTGCAATCCCCGGCAACTCGCCCCAAGCCAGTCGCTCATCGATGGCCGCCACTGGAAAAAGCGAATGCCGCGAATGGGTGGAAACCAAAGCGAGCGGAAGAATGGCCGAGATAACTTTTGTTGTGGAGCCGGGGCGTTCGGTCAATACTAGCGGATAGAGATGATGTAGGAACGAGCGCCCTGGCAGCAAATTCGCACCGTCTTTGCGTAGCTTTCTGGCCGAGCTTCCGCAAAGAATAAAGCGCCATCTGGTTTTATCCGCATCGAACAGGGACTGTACGGAATCGAAAACCGTGGGAACCGTTTGAGCTTCGTCGAGTACGACAATTGACGGAGATTTGGTTTTAGGCATTGCCAGACATTCGCGACGTAAAAGGCCCGGGTCCAGCAGGTGGCGGGTGCGTTCTTCGGGATCAGCAAAGTTATACCATGTGGCAGATTGATTCAGCGCGTAACGGAGGAGTGCGGTTTTGCCGACTTGGCGGGCGCCAAAAAGGATGTGGACGTAGGGCTTGGTGAGGGCTTTAGTCAGGGAGAAAGCGAGGTGGCGCTAGTTGAAAACTGGTTTCATATAACCCTACTATTATATAGTATATATAGAATATAGTAGGGTAAATAATTGACTAAAGACGCTTTACTCTTTTTGTAACCGTAGTTTTGGATGTGACAACTTGTACGATGTAAATCCCAGCCCGGCGGATTTCTGGAAATTCATACCGCATGGGGTGAGTGTTTTCCTTTATCGCTACCCGTTTCCCTGCTACGCTGAAAATGCGCACGGAATGTTTTCCCATTTCATTTACAGCCACAGAAAAGTCCTCGGTTAGGCTGTTTGAGAATGCAATTTCCCGAGAACGCGCTTCTGTTCCGGTCTTTATTAATATGGGCACCCCAGTACAGCAATTGGTGCAGGCTAGGGTAGCGGCGGGATTGTAATTGGCATCTCCCTTGGACATGCATCCTGCCAAATCCCATCCACCACCGGCCCAAACCACGCCGCGGTAGATCATTTCCTGCACATCTGCGCGGGCCAAGGTGCTATCCAAATGGCCAAGACCCGATAGCCAAAGGCGCCCACTTTTTTGACTTTCATTGATCCAGATTACAGGAAGGGAAGCCTCGGTGGAATTGATGGATTTGGGATCCACACTGAGCAGTACCCTGTTGTAGGGATTGTCTTCCGGATGAGGATTGTTGTACTTATACCACTCCTCTACACTCATCTCAAAAGAATCCGGTATATTTTCCAGGATATCCGCGTACTTGGGATCATGGGATTCAGGCGAACGAATCATTTTCGCGGGAATCCTGCTTTCACTTCCAATATAATTGGCGCTGATCCAATTATAGAACCAAGGCCAAGTAACAGTACCGTAACTCTCCATGGTGGCATGCCACCCTACAGCTCCGCCGCCACCGGCGACAAAGGCTTCGACAACATCCTTTTGGGCTTTGTTTAAAAGTTGTCCTATTCCGGAAACATTATTCATAACCAAACACTGTACGCCTACCAAATGCTCAGCGGTAATGTCCGCAGGGGATTGGGTAACGTATACCTCAAACTCATGCTTATCCGGATTAAGACCCTTTCCAAAATCCTGCATGATAAGGCTGCCTTTCGCCATAGAATCATGCCAGTGAATTGGGCCGCCATTTGAAAGGACAAATACTTTTTTCAGCTTGGGCACCTTCTGGCCGTCCCGGATGACCTGTCCCTGGGACCAGGTTACGGAGCCTAATCCTAGGAAAAGGACCAATTGAAGAGGTATAAGTTTCAATATATGGTGCGGTCTCATCCGGGCTCCTTTGGTTCTATGCAGACAATATACCCTGTAGCGCCAGTTTCGGATTGGAGAAAACCTAAATCGAAGTTGTTTCTCTACGTTCCATTCTTGTGCGAAAAGTAGCCAGATGGCTTAGAAAAAAGCAGTTTGGCAATGAACCAGGAGATCTAAATGAACGACGCGAACGCAGCACACTTGTCTTCCAACCCATCCGCGCTAAAACCATTTCGGTTTGCACAAAATCATGGAGCGCTCTTTGTCCTGTATTTAAAAACAATGTTGTTGAGTGTTTGTACGCTGGGCATTTATTCCTTTTGGGGCCGCGTAGCCATTACCAAATACTTGTATAGCCAAACCTCCTTCGGAAACAACTTTTTCGATTACCACGCAACAGGAAAAGAAATGTTTGTTGGGTTTATCAAAGGGGTATGCATAATTATCCCTGTGGTCTTGGTGTTTAAATTTATTCCGTTTCTTAAAGTTCCCCTCGCCATAGCCGGATATATTGGGGTGATTTTCTTTTTGGTTCCCCTTATCATTCTTGGCAAATGGAGATTCCGACTGAGTCGATCTTCTTATTGTAATGTGCGCTTTAGTCACAATGGAGAATACAAGGCTTTCAGAAAAATTTGGATTAAAGGCGCACTGATGAGCATTGTAACTTTAGGCTTTTATTCCCCCATTCTCCGGAATAAAATCGAAAAATATTATTTCGACAATGCGCGCTTTGGCAATCTCTCCTTTGCTTATACCGGTGTCGATATGGAGTATTTTTGGATTTGGCTGAAGGGGATGGTCCTTACCCTGTGTACCCTAGGCATTTATAGTTTTTGGTATGCAGCCAAACTGAATCGGTATGTCATGTCACACACCACTTTTAATGGCCGCCCTTTCAGTAGCACCATGACAGGTGGAGGACTTTTAAAAGTTTCTCTTGTTAATCTTCTCATAGTCATTGGCACCTTGAGCTTTGGTTTCCCCATAGCCGTTAATCGGATGTATGCCTATTTCTTTTCCAATATTACCTTAGATGCGCAGCCTGAAAATATTGCGGCAATGGCCTCTGAAATGGACACTGGCGCTTCGGCATTGGCATCTGGATTGGAAGAAGCGGCAAATGTTTTCGATGCCATTTCGGGTATTATTTAATCCGTGACGGAATTTTTGGGCCAGCTTTTTGATGGAACGAGCACAACGCCCCGCGTCGTTGGAATATCGCTTGCCCCTGAAGGATTAACGCTACTGGATGCGGATGGAAGCCCCGCCTATATCTTCAAGTATCATAAGATTCTGGGGCTTGAAAAAATAGGTGGGGGATTTCGCTGTATTCTCCCCATGCAGACCTCGAAAGATTCAGTGGCTTGGGTTTTAGAATTTGCCGATGCGTCTATTTATTTAGCACTACACCAGCGCATCTCCCAAACCCATGGACCTGCAAAACGCGTCCTTGCGAAATTATCCAAATTGCCTATCTGGAAATTGCTGGTCTTGACCCTAATTGGTCTTGGGCTGTTTTTCACTTTTGTATTTGCGGGGCTGCAATATGCATACAGACTCACACCAGTAGCATATGACCTCCATCTGGGACGAAAAGTAGACTCAACGTATTCCAAATTCTATGAATCGTGTCACTCCCCGGAACTCGATACTTTTTTTCAAAAATCCTTAAACCGCCTGGCCTTAACCTCGGATCATTTTCCACACCGAGTCATCGTTCTAAATGATCCCACAAAAAACGCCATAGCCCTGCCCGGTGGAACAATTTATGTTTACCGCGGTTTGCTTGAAAAAAGCACCAGTCCAGATGAATTGCTTGGGGTTATCAGTCACGAAATTTCCCACTCCGAGCTACGACATACCGTGCGACAAATTATCCAAAGCACCAGCATTTCCTATCTCATAACCTTAACCATTGGTATGGCCATAGACGGCATGGACCTGCTTGAGGGTTTGGAGTCCACACTAGAAATGAGTTCCATTCTGCTCACCTTACGTTATTCCCGGAGTTTTGAATCCGAGGCTGACTCACTGGGCATCATTCGTATGCATTCTGCCCACCTCAAAGTGGGTCCACTAGACACCTTGCTCACACGATTAACCCCTAAGCCGCGCCCACGCGATCGGATTTTCGCCTTGTTCTCAACGCATCCCTTGAGTCAGGAACGGTCGCTACGGTTTAGAGCGGCGCAGTCCCAGGAAGCCTTTCCAATCGATACCGTATTCACCTTAGAGCGAAAAAACTGGAACGCCATTAAGCGGAGCTGCCCGGATCCACAAGACTCCATTCCACTTTGGAAAAAATTTCTTCAGTGATTTCCATCCAGCCCAATACCCTCAAGGATCCTCCGGCACTGCACGATCCAGTTTTTGAAATCCCGCAGGCACCTTCACATAAAAAGGATCGCGCCGCCAATGCGGATTGTCCTCAACATCCTTAACCCGAATCTCAAGCAATAACCCAGTGCGTGAAAAAAGTCTCGTCTTCCGCGGCACCGGACGCCCCATCAATACCCGATAGTCGCCATACTCTATCCGAAAAGCCGAATCCTCACGCACCACCTCCACAACCAATCCCGTTTTTTCCTCCAGACTCGCCGTCCAGCGCTGACCACGAGCTGTATAACTCACCAAGCCACCGGCTTTAAGTTGGAAATCCCCGGTTAGCCCACGACCACCTCCAGCATTTCCAGCATCACCCGCACCTTTAGAATACCCAGGGAAAAAATCACCCCACAGAAATGCAAACACATCATGCACGGACACTTCCCGGATTCCCAGATTCCCGAATTCAACATGCTCCCCGGTATCCACAGCAAAAGTCTCGCGATCAAACATCACCAAAGTCCAACTGTTTTCCACCCAGAGAAAACTGGCCGCCACCATCCCCGGAAGCCCAAATAAATCCAGCTTATATTGCGTCCTAGGCCGACAAGAAAAAACCGCCGACACCGAAGACTTTTTCCCGCCCCCATACGCCGTCAATTCCAAATCCGCCCGCACCGAATCCGCCCGCTGCAGTAACCGCGGCGTTTCCCCACGTAACAAAGCCTCACCCACCGAAAACCGCGGCTTCACCGCACAGCCCATCAAAAGCAGCGACAGCAGCCACAAGGCCATCACAACCCGCTTCCCACTCAATATCCAAAGACACGAAATCACCCCAGGAATAGTAATCAAAAACCCCACCCCCAAATTCCCTTTCCATCCCAGCCTATCCGCATCCTATCCCATTCCATCTCATCCTATCCCAATCCCCTCCCCACCAAAGAAGGGTTCGCAAGCGAACCCTCGCGCTCCAGCGATCCCCTCCCGTCCCCGTCCCCTTCCCCTTCCCCTTCCTACTCCTACTCTTACTCTTACTCCGAAGCCCCCTCCGCCACCCTTCTAGGCTATACGCTCCAGGTATTAACGCCAGCCAGAGTAGTGCGTGGGTTTGGCCCTGGGTCCGGGGCCGAGTCGGCGAAGGTCGAGGCAGAGCTGGACGGGCCCGGCTTCCAGCAGCGCACTGCGGGAGACCCCTGTTTAAAGAACTTGCTCGCGCGCTACGGAGAATCCAGACCCAGCGAACCAACCGTCCGGCCAGAAAACCCACAGCAACGATTAGCCGAGACCGCAGCCGTCCGAGGCCCCGGGCCCAGGGCCAAACCCCCGAAGAACCCCGCTGACTTCATCCCAACAGCACACAGCCTAAAAACCTCAGTTCAGCTTTCGGTGCGCCATCTCATGGTCCGGATCCAGCTTCAGGATAAGCCTCCACTGCTCCGTTGCTTCCTTTGCCAGACCGAGCTGCTCCAATATCAGAGCATAGTGTTCCAGGATGGTAGTATCCTGCGGGATACGGTCTAACGCCCTCTCGATAAACTTGCGCGCTTGGGTGAAATCCTTTTTTTGAAAATAATACCAGCCCTTGGAGTCCAGAATGGCCCCGTTATTGGGATCCAGCCAAAGAGCCCGATCTATGAGCGTGCCGGCATAGGCTAGTTCCGTATTTTCCTCTACCAGCATATACCCTAGATAATTGAGAATGGTGCCATCACTGGAGTCGAGCTTGATGAGCGTCTTCATCACTTCAATGGACTCGGTCTTTTTACTGAGTTGCTCCAGAGCGACTCCCAATTCAAAGAGCACGCGCCGATTTTTTCCATCAAACGCCAACGCCTTACGGAAGTAGTCTACCCCTTTTTCGCGGAACCGTTTGGCACGCCCCAGCCCTGAATCGGGCGTCCCGGCAGCATGTGTCTTTTGCAATCCATTTCGATCTGCTTCCAACTTCCTTGCCACCTGGGTAAAGACGATGCCCTGTATATAGCAGCCATACCAATCCTTGGCCTCGCCCATTTTGGCAATCCACTCCAGCGCCTTTTCTTCCTGCCCTACTTGTATATATGTCAAGGCCAGCTTCGCCCAATACTCCGGGACCTTGCCGTCCAAATCAATGGCGGCTTTAAACTCTGACTCCGCCAAGCCCTGGTCCTTGATCTCCAGACCGATGGAACCCAGAAAGAAATGATACACGGCGTTGTCCGGCTGCTCTTTGACGAGCTTTTGAAATATAATTTTGGCATCCGCAAAACGTTTTTTTTCAAAAAGCAAGGACGCGTACGGGAACTGGAATTCACGTTCTGTTGGATGCTTTTTAATAAGACCTTCATACGCCAGCATTGCGGAATCCGGTTGGCCGGCCAACACCAGAGCACGAGCCTTCTGCAATTCATATTGAATATTATCTGGATTTTCCTGGGATAGGGTGCGGGCCACTCCAAGCATGCTTGAGTACAATTCCTGGTCTTCGAAGAAGGATGCCAACCTTTCACCATAAAGAGTGGTTCCGGTTTTTTCCCACGCGGATCGGTATAGATTGGCAATGGCATCCACCTTACCTAAAGCCCGAAAGTTCTGGACTTGTTTTTCGACCAGCCGCTCCGGAAAGTCGAGCATAGGAAGCAGTGTTTCCATAATGGCCACATGCTTGGGAAGGTCTTTCATGCTTTCATAAATCGTCGCAAGGGTGTAAAGAAGGTCTTTATCCTCATCGTTGAGTTTGACCGCTTTATTGTAAAAGGCCAAAGCGTTTTTAATGTCGCCTTTACGCAGGTAGATTTCCGCCAATGCTTGAAACTCGTGACTGTCCGCCTGACCTTTATGATCCAGACAGCGCAAACCAATGGTGAGGGACGAGTCCAGCTTTCCAGCGGACTTGAGCTTGTCGGCTAGGAGAAAACACAGGTCCCTACTTGCCGTATCATATTCGTAGGCGATTTGATAATAGCTCAAAGCCACGGCATCATTACCGCCCATTTCCTGTTGTCGAGCACGTAGAAAGAACTCATGCGCAATAAGGGTCCGCTGCTCTGAGCGGATTTCCTGATCCTTTTTGTGGCTTTTGGACGGCTCACCGGTCGAGGGCCGTCGCTGGTTTGGGGCACAGGCAAAAATCAGGATGGTTACCAGGCTCATCCACACAGGTAGTGGCAAGCTAGCTAGTATGCCTCGTTTTAAAGGATAGACCAATGGCGTGTTTATTTTGAGACTACCAGGTTCACGGCTTTGCCGGCATAGTCCGCGCCCACCAAGGGCGATTGCATAAGAACGGTGTTGGGGAGGTTGCGAGGATCTGGCTTCAATTTTATGTCCCCAATCTGGAGGCCGAGGTTATGGATTTGGTCCTTGGCCTGCGCTAAGGTGAGTCCAGTTAAATTAGGCATGCCGCTGGGAGCGGGCGCATTTTCCTGGCTTATTTCTATGTCCACCACTCGACCTTTTTCTACGGTGGCATTCGCTTTTGGAAACGAGCCGATCACGGCTCCTGCAGGAATATTGGACATGCGCACTTCCCGCACCCGCCCCATTTTAAGCCCCAATTGCTGCAAGGTGATTTCCGCCTGTCGTAAGGAGAGGCCGCGTAGAACCGGGACGGTCAGGCTTCTCAATCCCTTGCTGATACGAACCCATATCCGGCGCCCTTTTTTGACTTCCGTACCTTCTTGGGGGTATTGACTCATGATTTTTCCTGCGGCAACGGCATTGCTATAATCGCCTGTCGAATCCAGCATGAAAATAAGGTCTTTTGTTTTCAGTATATCCTTGGCCTTATCGGGTTGCAAGCTGACAAGGGCCGGCACGTGTACTTTACCGAGAAATTTTCCCGCAAAATAAGGCATGACCAGAATATTGGTCAGGAAGTATGCCAGCACACCGATCAAGGCCCACAACAGCAGGGTAACGAATACGGGCTTTGAAAAAAAACGGGCCAGCACTGATGGAGTGATCCTCTCAGGTTTTGAGTTCTTCCTCTTGAAGGATCAGGAGGTCTTTGCCGTCCAGCACAATATACCCTTTTTTCTGGAAGAAATTAAGCACCCGGGAAACGGTCTCACGCGTGGTACCGGACATTTCAGCAATGGATTGCTGGGTAGGCCTGTCGCGCACCACGATGATGTTCTTGCCTTCTTTGGTTTTAGTGCGCACGCCTCGCTCTTCCATCAGTTGGAGCAGCGTTGCGGCCACGCGGCCATATACTTTCATCAGAGCCAGAGAGGAAATCTGCCGATTCGACTTGCGCAAGCGACGTGACATTTCACCAAGCAAGGTCAGGGCGAGTTCCGGCTGCTTGCGCACATTCTCTAAAAAATCTTCGCGCCGAATCATCAGCAGTCGGGATTCCTCCACGGCCCTGACGGTTGCCGAGCGAGGTTCCCCATCGAGCAAGGCCATCTCGCCAAAGAAATCGCCTTCTTTTAAAGTAGCGAGTATCGCTTCACGACCATCTTCCGCCGTTAGCACCACTTTGACTTCGCCTTTGGCTATGATAAAAAGACTTTGGTTGCTGTCATCCTCCTCAACGAGAATGATTTCGCCTTTGCGAAAATTTTTCTCGATCAGCAGTTTGGAAATCACCTCAAGCAGGGAGTCGTCCAAGGCGGAAAAAAGATCCACACCTTTGAGCAGTTCGTCTTTTAGGCCCATGGTGTCTCCTGAAAAATGCGCTGGGCTGTGATACGTGCGATCACATTTCCAACTGGATGGTTTGATGCCGTTTGGGTCCCAAAGAAATCAATCCAATCGGCACTTCCAACAATTCCGCGATGCGCCCCAGATAGTTTTGCGCCGCTTGGGGCAAATCTTTCCAAGCCTTCACTTCCTTGGTCTCACTCTTCCAACCCGGCCATGTTTCATAGATGGGCTTTACCTGTTCAAGGCTGGAAATCTGCGAAGGGAATTGATCCATGCGCTTGCCATTGCATTCGTAGGCCGTGCAAACTTCAATGGAATCGAATCCATCCAGCACGTCCATTTTGGTAATAGCTAAATGCGTTAGTCCATTGACCATAGCGGCCCGCCGGACCAACACCGCATCAAACCAGCCGCACCGACGCTCGCGCCCCGTCGTAGCCCCGTATTCATGGCCTATGCGCCGCAGCTCCTGACCGATGGTTCCGGTAATTTCCGTAGGGAAGGGACCATTGCCCACCCGGGTGGTATACGCTTTGACCACGCCGATGACTTGGTTGATGGCCGTGGGCCCTACTCCCGAACCGATGCAAGCCGCAGCCGCTACGGTATTGGAAGAAGTGACATAAGGGTATGTTCCATGATCGACGTCGAGAACGGTTCCTTGCGCGCCTTCAAAAATAAGCCGCTTGCCTTGCTTGAGGGCTGAATTGATAAGGGCCACGGTATCGGCGACATAGGGCTTGATTAGCCGGCCCAAGTCCCGGTATTCCAGAAAGATTTTTTCCGCCGACAAGGGCTCTCCACCAAAAAGCTTTTGGATGGTTTCATTGTGAGCGGTAACGGTCCGCTCCAATCTCTCGCGCAGTGAATGTTCTTCCAAGAGATCGCCAACACGGATTCCGTTGCGATTGACTTTATCGTAATAGGCTGGCCCAATGCCTCGGCCCGTGGTGCCAATAGCAGATTTGCCCGCGGCTTTTTCCTTAAGCTGATCGAGCACTTTGTGATAAGGCAGCACCACTTGCGCATTTTCGGCCACCCATAAACGGCCGTCGATGCTAAAGCCCTTAGAGCGCACCTCGTCGATTTCATGCAAGAGCTGTGCGGGATCGAGAACTACCCCGTTGCCGATGATGCATTGTTTTCCCGGATGCATGATTCCGGCCGGTATCAAATGGAAAATAAATTTCTGGTCACCGACTTCTACGGTGTGGCCGGCATTCGCGCCGCCCTGGAATCGGATCACTAAGTCCGCTTCCTCCGTTAGAAAATCCACAACCTTGGCTTTTCCTTCGTCCCCCCACTGGGCTCCAACTACTACTCGATTAGGCATTTTTCTTCCTGCGCTCCGGCCCCTACCGTTGCCGGCATCAAGGATTTATTCGGGGACCAAGGGGTGAAAGGTAAATAACCGGTTCGCACCCAGCAATGGCCAGAGTGGAGAAGAGATGAAAAGGCTAAACTAAACCGGAAAAGCCCCGTATTTTCAGGAATCGTCTTCCTGGCCGTTGTCCTGACTGTTTTCCTGGCCGTCTTCTTTGGAAAAAAGCGCGGACCAGGAGGGGTTGATGCGGGACTGGCGAACAGCCATGGTCCAATCCGCTCCCAGGACTTTCCTGGCTATCGGGCAGCGGGAGAGCTGAAAGCAAGACTCGCAGGCGCTATCGCAACCATCGAGATGCGTGACGGAAAAGCCGGTGGTGTCGAGCTCTAATGGGGAATCCAACATTTGCAAAATCCCAGCATAGGCCATACGTGCCGGCAACTGGTCCAAAAAGTCCACCGCTATCTGACTTTGCATCAAGTCGAATTCGATTTCATTCAGAAGCCCAATCAGCTGCATGTCGTTGAGGCTCTCGGTTTCGGGAAGCGCACGCGGATAAATCAGCTTTCGGATGGAAGTAAAGATGGCTGGCCGCAAGGAAGCACGCGTTCCCTCAGTCCAGTCCAAGGATTGGTTAGTACGGTCTTCATCGGAATGGCGCTTTATCATATTCTCCGGATCTGTTTATCGTTGGCAAGAGAGATTGTATCTTGCCTGATTTTGCCTGATCCAGTTTAAAATCAAGGGCTTAGCTTGTAAAAACCCAAGCTGCTCAAAGAGACTTGAGAACCTAGAAAATCCATAATTGTCTTGAGATCCTTTTAACCGATCCTCAAATCCAAGTCTTGCCAATCTCAAGTGCCGGTAATATCAGGTCTTGGAGCGACACTGCGTTTTTTGTCGACGGAATTTTTCTCCTGCCAGCATCAAAACTCCCAACCCGTATCGATTCCCATCACCAAACTCAAGTCCCGATTGAATTGGCCCCGGTGTTGTATCAGGCCATCGTAAAACTTGAGATCGTAGAAGACCGCGCCTAAATGCGCGCCCAGTAAAAGCCCGGAGTTGTTGACCCGACCTTGCACGGCCATGCGTGACTTGCTGATCCAACCGATAGAAGGTTGATTCGACGCGCCGTTCAAAAATTCAAAGGTGAGCGATGCGGGTTTATTGTTCCCAAAACGCACTATAGGGCCCGCCACCATGTAGCCGCCTTGAAAATGGAACGCCTCGGTGGGGATGTCGGTATTTTGTAAAGACAAATCGATGTACCCGCCTTCCACGGCGACTCCCAGGCCCATTCCATGCCGGTCCAACCCCATCGCCAACCGTATGCCCATTAGATTGGCATTGCGATAAAGCGGTGGGCCGCCATCCGACCATTGCTTTCCCGAGTAGGAATAGCGCAGCCCGATTTCTTTGAAAATGGGATCCCCTTCCGAATTGGTGACGATCTCATAAATGGTATGCACACCATAGACGATGAATGCTCCAACCACGACCACGCCCACCACCACATAAATAACCGCCGCCCAATCCGCCCCATCCCATTTGCCGCCCCAATTCGCGTTAGAAAAATCGAGGAAAAAATTTTGAAAATATCCATGAACGCGCTCCTTGGTGGCGCTGGCATCGGCTTCAGATTCGTTTGCCGATTTGTTTGCCGATTCATCTGCTGAAAAGGCGCTGTCGTTTTCCGTGTACAGCAGGTTTTTCCTTAGGTGAGCATGCGTGAGAGAATCTTTTCTCCGGGACCGCTCTTGGTATTCCCGCAGCGCTCTGGGAGCCTGTACCGAGTCCGGCAAGTTCGCGCTAGCGATTGGAATGGAGTCGCCTGCAATCCCGGAATCTTTGGCAGTGGAAGCAGAAGGAGCAGTGGAAGCCACCGAGTCCACAGAATTGGGGGTGGAGACAGCTAAAGCCAGGGCAGGCCCAATGAGCAATTGGCCCTCGAACCCGTGCCTGGCAACAATTTGGCGGAAAGACTGCTCATTCACTTGATACAGCCGTTGACGCGGGAAGGCTTGCTGCAAGGCTTGTACAGAAGGGCCTGGTTCAGCAGCAATAGCGAAACTTGGGGCTAAACCCAAGATTGAAGAAATAAGAGAAAGGAGAGCGAGAGCAGAAAGTGCCGAGCGGACGAGGCCAGTCATAGAACTCCCAAACAAGAATTGCCCTCTATTAACGCAGAGGGCCGCGCAATCCGCTACGCCAGCCTATACGTCCAGCTCTTTGACCAAGTACGCGTTCTCTTCGATAAATTTGCGGCGCGGTTCCACTTCTTCACCCATCAGCATGGTGAAAATCTGATCGGCCTCGACCACGTCTTCCATGGTCACGCGCTTTAAGATGCGGTTGTTTGGATTCATGGTGGTTACCGCCAATTGATCCGGATTCATTTCACCCAAACCTTTGTAGCGCTGGATGTAAATGCCTTTCTTGTCGCCGATATCAGCCAGAATCTTGTCTCGCTCTTCTTCATTGAAGGCATAGCGTTCCACTTTACCCGCTTTGATTTTATACAGAGGCGGCTGGGCTAAATACAGCACACCGTTTTCGATCAACTCCTTCATGTAGCGGCAGAAGAAGGTGAGCAGCAATGTTTGAATATGCGATCCATCCACGTCGGCATCGGTCATGATAATGATTTTATGATAGCGGAGCTTCTCGAACTTGAAGCTTTCCTCACCGAGACCCGTACCGATGGCCTGCACCATGGTGGCGATTTCTTCATTCGCCAATATTTTATCCATGCGCGCTTTTTCGACATTGAGGATCTTGCCTTTAAGCGGCAGAATGGCCTGGAAAGTGCGGTCGCGGCCCTGCTTGGCACTGCCTCCGGCGGAATCTCCTTCGACCAGGTACAATTCACACTCTTCGGGATTGCGAGAGGAGCAATCGGCGAGTTTGCCTGGCAAGCCTCCGCCTTCCAGCACGCTTTTTCGCCGGGCCAACTGGCGGGCTTTGCGGGCGGCTTCGCGGGCCACGGCGGCATTATAGACTTTCTCCACCACCTTTTTGGCGATGGCCGGATTCTCTTCAAAGAAATTCGTGAGCATGTCGAACACGGCGGTTTCGACTATGCCTTTGACTTCATGATTGCCCAATTTATGCTTGGTCTGACCCTCGAACTGGGGATCGTACACCTTAACTGAAATAACGGCGGTCAATCCCTCGCGCATGTCTTCGCCCGTGAGGTCGATGCCTTGCGCTTTGTTTTTTGGGATGATGTCTTTGGCTTTGTTATTGATGGATCGGGTCAGGGCGGATTTGAAGCCGACCACATGCGTGCCGCCGTCCACGGTATTCACATTGTTGACAAAGGAGAAAAGATTTTCGGAATAGCCTTCGTTGTAGCGAAAGGCGATTTCCACCGGCACGTTGTCCTGCTCCTTGAGAATATGGATGGGCGTATCCATCAAGGGTTTTTTGTTGTGATCCATGAATTCGATAAAAGCGGCAATGCCGCCGGGAAAACAAAACTCATGGGATTTGTTGTCGCCACGCTCGTCGCGAATGGAAATGGTCAGGCCTTTGTTCAAGAAGGCCAACTCTCGAAGCCGCGAACTCAGGGTATCGAAATTATAGACCAAGTCACTGAAAATTTCGGCGTCCGGTTGGAAAAAAACCTTAGTGCCGCGCTTGTCGGTATCGCCGATCACAACGCCAGGTGCTTTAGGCGCGCCCTTGTGAAAGGTTTGCGCAAATAATTTGCCTTCCCGGCCCACAGTCACGGTCAACGTGGAAGACAAGGCATTGACGCAAGAAACGCCAACGCCATGCAAGCCCGCCGACACCTTATAGCTGTCGTGGTTGAATTTTCCACCCGCGTGCAGCTTGGTCATCACCAGTTCCACAGTGCCGATGCCTTCGGTGGGATGGATGTCCGTAGGAATGCCCCGGCCGTTGTCTTCAACGCTGATACCGTTCTCGGTGGTGATGACAACATCAATGCGCGTGCAAAAATTGGCCAAAGCCTCATCTACGGAGTTGTCCACCACCTCATACACAAGATGATGCAAACCGCGCGCATCCGTGGATCCGATGTACATGGCCGGCCGCTTGCGAACCGCCTCCAAGCCTTCGAGAACCTTGATGTCACTGGCTTCGTATTTCCGCTCGGGTGCGATTTTATTTTCTTCCACGTTCACATCCTTCTTAAAGTCTTGAAACCGCCGGTTTCATCCCAGCTTCACGTCTTTGATGAAGTCTACGCCCAAAATTTCGTTGGCTCGTTTTTTAATGGCTTCCCGCTGATAACTGAGCTCGTGGCGCCACGTCGCGTTTTCCACTTTCACTCGCAAAATCCCATCTTTGCAACTTTCCAGTTCTGCAATGCCCGATGCCCTTGCCCCGAGTAAAACCGCCCATTTTCCTCGCAGCTTTTCCTCGAATACCAAATGGCCTAGACCGGCTTCCGCCATCACCCCGGCTAGAACCTGGGAAACCCCAACCAGCCGCCGGCCGGCACGATTGTTCTGTCCTTGCCATTGACCCACAAGCGGCCTCATTTCCGGAGCTTCTGGAACTATGCGGTAGAAGGTAGAAAATCCTTGCCTTTACAGCACTTTCCCATGTTCTAAAACAAGGACTTTGTCGGCCGAAAAAGGTAGGTCTGCGGCGCGTGGATTGGCGATAAAAACTTGACCTTGGCTGCGCACAAGATCGCCGATGCGACGGCGTCTATTTTCGTCCAACTCGGCAAATACATCGTCCAGCAGCAAAATGGGAGGCCGCTGATTTTTAACCTCCAACAGTCGGGCCGATGCCAGCTTCAAACTCAAGGCCACGGACCTTTTTTGACCTTGTGATCCAAAATCGCGCACCGACTTTTCATTCAGGAAAAACCCCAGATCTTCGCGGTGAGGGCCCGCCAAAGTCATGCCTGCGTCTTGTTCCGTTCGGCGCAACAAATGGAGCTTAGCCAAAAATTGGGCACACAATTCCTGCGCATCCTCTGCTTCGGAAACACTACCGGATAAGCGTATTCCCAACGCTTCTCGACCTTCTGAAATGGCGTGATAACTATCCCTGGCAATGGGCGCCAAATCGGCAATTGCCTTTCGCCTGTATAGGGTAATCCGGGTTCCGAGTTCGGTTAAGGGTCCATCATAGGCTTCCAAAACATCGCTGCCAAAACCTTCCCGGCTGGAAGCCATTTGCTTCAGCAGGCTATTGCGCTGTTTCAGGCACTGGTTGTAACGCCGCAGCACATCGAGATAGTCCAGGGAAAACTGGCAGAGCAGCACATCCAAAAAGCGCCGGCGCAATTGTGGCCCACCGCGGATGAGATCCAAATCTTCCGGGCTGAAGGAAACTATGGAAAAATGGCCGATGAGATGGGATAAGCGTTTGCTTTCGATGCCATTCACCTTGACTCGCTTGTGACCGGATTCTAAAAATTCGACCGATTGGACGTGCTCCCTGGCCGCTTCAGTTTTATCGGCTGGATGTTCAAGCCGACCTTTAAGCCGCAGGACAAAAGCCTTCTGGCCCCAGTGGATCAGCTCTTTATCTTTACGCGTGCGCTGAGAATGGGCCAGGCAGCCATAATGCAGGGCTTCGAGCAGATTGGTCTTGCCATGGCCATTGGGCCCGGACAGCAAATTGAGTCCAGGACAGAATTCCACCTCCTGATCGACAAAATTTCGAAAGTGCAAAAGGGAGAGGCTTTCCAAATGCATTTCACAAAAGTAGCATACATGTGGACATCCCGCTTTTCTAATTTTGCACCAGGATGAAACCTTGGGTCAGAATGTTCTCGCTGGCTTTAACGTCGGTTCTTTTGGGCGGATGTGAGGATTGGCGCATGGAATCCTCCGCCCTCACGGCCCAGCAATCGGAAATAGCCCAGGGCCCAAACTGCGCCAGCTGTCATGGGTACCCACTCAAAGACACCAACCATTATTTTCATCTATTAAAAACGGAAGCAAACAAACACATCAACGGACCCATCACGTGTTTGGATTGCCATAGCACGGCCATGCGCTTTACGGACGTGACGTTTAAGGACACCCTTTACCGTGATAGCGTGGGTGGACGATGGTCCACGCTCGAAAACCCAATACTGGCCAACAGGCCTTCCATGGCCGATACCCTACGCACCTTTAGCCTAGACACCATCCTGGTATTAAATCAGCACAGGCCTATCCGCATGCCCACTCGGCCCGGACCCCAGCTTAAGGTTTGGGAATACATGACTGGGCTTGCCCATCTGAACAATACCGTCGATGTTGTCTTCGACAGCAATGTTTCTTCTCCCGAGGCATTTAACGGCCAGCGTGCGCAATTCAATCTCGCCCAAGAAACCTGCTCGGCTGTAGCGTGCCATGGCAATGCCAAAGCCTACCGCTGGGCGGCGCCTTCCAAAGGTTTGGATTCCTTGCCGTAGGCTGCCTCTATGCTGCAATTATTTTTACGCGCCGCCTGCCTCACAACGCTTTTCACCCTAGTGGATTGCGCGCATCTGGAACGCATCCATTCGCATCTCAAGCGCGTGGAACAAAAAGATCGCGAACAGCTGAGTGATCCCATTATGCAATTGATTCCGGATCCCATGGGTAGCGGAATGGAAAGCCACAATCTTCCTCGCCGAGAAGGTTCAACGGGCGGCAGCTCCGGTTCCGGCGGTGGCTGCGGATGTTGAAAAAGGTTTTCCTGTCCATCTGGCTGGCCAGTTTGATTCTCCCAAATTTGGCGACCGCCAACACCACCACTGATAATGGTCTGGAGATGAAATACCTGTATTATTGGGACAAGAATGGTGTCTGGAACCATACGCCTGCATTCTCATTTTTCAAAAAACTGTCCAGCAGTCTAAAACTCAACTGGGATCAAGAGCTTGACATGGTCTCGGGCGCGTCCCGCCGATTGGGATGGAATAAAATTGGAGTTCTCGGTGACAATCAGATCAAGCTCGACGGAATGAGCAGCGCTTCGAAACGGGAAATCCGCCACTCCGAACAAGCCACACTGGCCTATTCCCGGCAAGGCCGCAACGCTTCCGCCTCCTTCTACTTCAGCGATGAACGCGACTACCGATCCTATTCGCCCGCCTTTTCCGTATCCTGGGATTTCAACAATCGCAACACCACTCTCGGCGCCGCCGGGGCGCAGTTCTGGGATGCACTAAGGCCGGTAGGTCCTTTCGCTTACCTTGGTGGCCAAAGGGCCATCACTTCAGCCAGCCTTTCCGTAACCCAGGTGCTCACACCTTTATGTCTCGTCTCCTTTACTCTCAATAGCATCCATAGCACCGGCTATCTGGGCCATCCCTACAACCCGGTCATCACGTCCACGGGAAATCTCGTCCTCGAAAACCTGCCGGATCGCAGAACCACCTTGGCCTTTTCAAGCAAACTGATTCAAGGCTATCAGCTTTTCCATCAACTGGGCTCCGTGCATCTTGAGGCTAGACATTACCGGGACGATTGGGACCTGATATCCAACACCATCAATGCAGAGTGGTACCAATACCTTATGGACGGCGCCTGGATGCGTTTACGGGCCCGCGGGTATCGGCAAGGAGCCGCCGCTTTCGCACGTACCCGCTATGACGGATCGGAAGTGTATCGCACACCGGACATGCGTTATTACGCTTTCTCTACCCTAACTGTTGGATTAAAAGTCGGATCGCGTTTTCCTGAGAGTTGGAGCGAATCCGCCCTGCTGCCGGATAGGTGGGATGTAAGCTATGACCATGGCATTAGAGACACT
>JAYUHW010000331.1:0-2203 GCA_043766615.1 Fibrobacteria bacterium
GCGATGAAACCGACATAGCGCAGCGCATGGCGATAGGTACGCTTCATTCGATCAACATCCGATTTTCCCTGTTGTTCGGCTGAAAGGGGAAGGAGGATGCGCCACATAAGGTTGGGTAGCGTACCGGTAAATTTTGTGATTAAATTATGCGCTAAATTGTAATAGGCGATTTGTGGGGCAGAACAATATCGCCCCAAAAAAAAATTTTCCGATCGAGACCAAACCACCAGGTCCACAAAATGGATTCCAATGGAGGACCTATTGTACTTCAATAGTTCCGTTTTCCAAATTAGTCCGCCTTTCCACCCCCGCATCCAACCCAGCAGCAATCCTTCCCGCCTGGCGGCCCAATAAAAAAAGACCAGATTGATCAGTGCGAAAATAAGATTTATCCAGAATAAAGATACCAGTCCATAGCCGTTCAACATCAACCATACTTTGGTGCCTAAGGCAATTGGCGTGACGGTCAGTGAATGGACGGTTTGGTAGCGGAAAATCTGGGCACCTTCCAGGGTGGCTGAAAATATTGCCGTTTGGATTCCGGGAGTAATTGCGATGAAAGCCAGCATGAATAATTTGGTTTGAGCGGGGGAGAAATAATGATCTGCGATTCGAGGCGCCAGAATTATTAAACCGACCGTGGTAATTCCGGCAATTGCAAGCTCGATATTAAAAATGAAACGCACCATTGCGACAATGTCCTGGCTTCGGCCTTCGGCCCGGAACTGGGCGGTAAACTTGGTAATGCCGGTAATAAAACCCATTGAGATGATGACGGAAGCCGTACCGGCAAACCACTGTACCTGGTGGAAAATTCCCAAATCATTGGGCCCCAGAGAGCGGGCCATAACCACTGAAGCCACCATACCCAAAACAAAAGAAACGACGTGGGAAAAGAGGAAATGTACGATGTTCCTGGCAACCCGGCGTAAATCGGACATAAGCGGAGGGCTCGGCTCAATCCTTTTTGGCTAAATAATAGTGATAGTAATGTTTGTAATAGCCATATGAAGAGGAACCCTTCGTGATGTCGACGTCATTGAGGATGCAGCCCAACATTCGGGCGTTCACATTTCGTAGGGTTTGCAATGTCCGCATAGTAACACCTAAGGTTGTTTTATTGGCGCGGATTACCAGCACCACCCCGTCCAATTTCGTGGCCAGGATAGCTGCATCCGTTACGGCAATAACCGGAGGCGTATCAAACAAAATATAACGGAATCGTTTTTTAAGTTCACCTAGGAACGTATCCATTTTTTTGGATCCTAGCAGCTCAGCGGGGTTGGGCATGTATGCACCAGCTGTCATTATTTTTAGGTTCGTTCCTTCGACGGTTCGACACACTTCATCCATGGTATTGGTGCCAGCAAAAAGTTCTCCGAATCCTGGCCCACGATCAAACCCAAAAAGATGGTGGTCGACGGGACGACGCAAATCCGTATCGATAACCAGGGTCGGTTCACCCTGTTGAGCGAAGGACAGTGCAGTATTTGCCATGGTCAGTGACTTGCCTTCCCCTGGGCCGCTACTGGTTATCAGCAAAGTCTGGATGGCTTTATCAGGGCTCGAAAAAACGATGTTTGTTCGTAAAGATCTATATGCTTCCGCCACCACGCTTTCTTCATTGCCAGGCCCAAGAACCAATTCCGGATATTTATTTCGAATCTGGGCCTTTTTCCCTTTTGCATAGGAACGCTTCACTTCTAGATCTTCTTTCTTTGCGACAATATGCGGTATGGTTCCAAGCAAAGTCAGGCCAAGTTGCTTTTCCACATCATCCGGAGACTTGACTGTGTCATCCATAAATTCCCGAAGGATGCTTATGCCAACTCCGATGGCTAATCCCACAATTAGCGCTACCAAATAGAATATGATATCCCGACGGGGAATAGGGTCTACCGGAATTTGGGCGGCATCAACTAGTTTCAACCCGCCGGATTTGGATTGCACCTGGATGATCATATCTTCAAGCCGTTCGGAAAGCCTTTGGTTGGTTGCGATATAACGCGCAAGCAAATTATCCAACTGGGAAATTTCAAACTCATGTTTCCCGAGGTCAGGATGTCCTTCACGGTAATTGACAATTGCGCGTTTGAATGCGTCCAATCTGGCGCGTTTCAGTTTCATTTCCCCTTCATTGCTGGAAATTTCCTTACGAAGTACCTGCCATTCCTTAAACTGATTGATATCCTGTTGGTTGTCG
>JAYUHW010000332.1:0-2542 GCA_043766615.1 Fibrobacteria bacterium
TGGCCTGAGCAAAAGGGATGTTTGCCAGGCCATTCCCGATGGTGTAATCTGTCTGGCTTCCGCCCTGGAATTTCATGGCCTGACAACTTTTATTCCCAAGGCCATCTATATCGCCATCCCTAGGAGCACCAAGCCGCCAAAGCTCCTTTTTCCTCCGATTAAGGTATTCTATTTCAGCGATGCCCAATATAGGGCCGGTATTGACACCCTACAAACGGCTGCCGGTCCCGTTAAAATCTATTGCGCCGAAAAAACCATCTGTGACATGTTTCGCTACCGGAATAAGTTGGGAGAAGATCTAGCCCTCGAAGGGCTTAAAGAATATCTTGGTCGTCGCGGCGCCGATCCCGATCGACTACTCAAGTATGCGGAGATCTGCCGCGTAAAAAAGATTCTGACGCCCTACCTCAAAATTATGGTGCACAGGTAATGGCCGAGAAGGCAATTAAAGACGCATCAAACTCAATCCGGGCTAAGCTTTTGCTCCTTTCCAAGAACGAAGGCCGGAATCACGAAATGACCTTGCTACAATATTATCAGGAACGATTGTTGTATCGGCTTTCCATCTCGCAGTATAAGAGTCAATTCATCCTTAAGGGCGGCCTACTTTTCTTGGCACACCATATGACCTCACTCAGGCCAACCAAGGACATAGATTTTCTGGGCCACCAAGTATCCAATGAACGCTCCAAGTTGATCGCCATCTTCGAGGAAATTGTCCGAATCCCCTGCCAGGAAGACTGCGTCGTTTTCAAAGGCTCCGAGATCACGGCGAAAAAAATCAAAGAGGATGCTGACTATGAAGGCATACGGCTAGTTGTCCCTTGCGGATTGGGGAAGGCTCGCCAACGCCTTCAAATCGACATCGGATTTGGAGATAAGATTGTGCCGGGCCCAATCCTCAAGGACTTTCCAGTTCTATTGAATGGAGCACGGCCGCAAATCCAAACCTATCCCACCGAATCAGCCATAGCCGAGAAATTTCAGGCCATGGTGCACCTAGGGTTTCTCAATAGCCGCTTGAAAGACTTTTACGACATCCATTTTCTGGCACAAAACCAGTCCTTCCGGAAAGGCACTCTGAAAGATGCCATTCAAACCACTTTCCTGCATCGTAAAACGGACCTGGAAAACCGTAAGCTGGTTTTCTCTACATCGTTCATAAACGATGCTCAAAAAGAGCAGGATTGGAAACGATTCCTTGAGCGTAATGATATGGAGGTGCCTGGAAGTTTCGCCGTCATCATGAATAAAATACGGGATTTTCTAGACCCTGTTTTGGATGAAAAAAATGATGCGCTATTCTGGAATCTCCACCAGTGGAAATGGATAGACGCGTAAAAAAGTCCATTGTGAGCCCTATACATGAATATCGCGCCTGAGACTGGGTTTTTAAAATTGTTTCCACATTGCAAGCCTTGGCGTTCTCAACTTTGGATAACTGCTGTTGGGTAATATGGGCTTTTGTGACTACGTCCGATTGCAGCTCCTTCTCGTACCCTTGAGCGAAATCCCTGTCCTTGAGCATTTTTGCGAGCTGGTCACGAAAACGAATCATAAAGATCCTCGTCAAGATTTGGGAAGTTACGGGTTTTTTTTCGTCGTTTAAATACTACATTTTCCAAATGGAAGTCCAGCCAATCACCGTTTCCGAATATATGGCCGACGACCGGAAGCGGCCTTTTTCGGAATGGCTGCAAACGGTCAAGGACATCAAGACCAGGCTCGTGATCGATAAAAGGATCGCGAACCTCCGGCGGGGATCGCTGGGAGACTTTAAATTTTTCGACACTCTTTTAGAATTGAGGATTGATTATGGCCCAGGTTACCGGATCTATTGCGGGAAGAAAGGGAAAACCTATTGGAAAGACCATCAATCCCGCGCCGGCTAGCGTACCCTATGAGGTTGGCCTGGATGAACGGCTTAAGAAATCGCCCAAGTACGCTTTGGATTACCTCAACATCTGTTTGGACGATCCCGATCCCGGCCTCTTCCTCCTAGCGCTCCGAGACGTAGCCCGCGCATACGGCGGCATGACCAAGCTCTCGCAAAAAGCGGGGCTGAACCGAGAAGCCCTCTATCAAACGCTGTCCACACGCGGCAACCCTACCCTGACAAAACTAGAATCGCTTCTAGACGTGTTGGGATTCCGCCTTAAAATCGAACGCAAGTAGAACCCTATACATGAATATCGCGCCTGGGACTGGGTTTTTGAATCCGCTTTTTCTTGCCTAGGGCAGCAGTACCTGGTCGGGCCTTTTTTTTGAAAGTCACGACCTTAGCCTTACGGGGCCGCAAAGTCAAATCCATTTCCAGGGCGTCACAGACCTTGAAAAGTGTTTCCACATTGCAAGCCTTGGCATTCTCAATTTTGGATAACTGCTGTTGGGTAATATGAGCTTTTGTGGCTAAGTCCGCTTGGGTCATTCCCAGGTTGTCCCGAGCCTGTGCAATTTCAATGGCGAGACGAGCCGCATGCGGCTCCTTTTCGCACTGCTGGAAGTTATCTGCAATTCGGATTGGCGCAACCTCGCCCAGTAA
>JAYUHW010000333.1:0-4210 GCA_043766615.1 Fibrobacteria bacterium
GCATGAAGGCGCAGTGATGATTGGAGGAGCCGTCATCCAATTTTTACGCGACGGATTGGGCTTGATCGAGAAATCGGCGGATTCGGAAAGCTTGGCTGCCAGCTTGACTTCCAATGAGGGAGTTTATTTCGTACCCGCTTTCGCAGGCCTCGGCACACCGCATTGGGATCCGGATGCTCGTGGACTCATCATCGGCCTTACGCGGGGAACGACTCGAGCCCATCTTTGCAGGGCCGCCCTAGAATCCATCGCATTCCAGAGCCTGGATTTATGTCAGGCCTTTACTGACCGGATATACGTTTTAAATGTCGATGGCGGGGCCACCCAAAACCAGTTGCTGATGCAATTTCAAGCCGATATTTTGAATGCCGAGGTTTGCGTGCAAGAAAGTCCCGAAGTCACGGCGCTGGGTGCTGCCATGTTGGCGGCCCTGGGGTGTGGCTTGATAACTTCGCCCCGCGACTTGCTCAAGTTGGCACAACCCCACCGCGTCTTTAAACCGAACATGCGTTCCGCCCATCGGAAAACATTGGTCGACCAATGGCAAAAGGCCGTCGCCCGATCCAAGGGTTGGACTTCCATTTAGAATCCCCGGTCTGGCTAAGAAAAGCTGGTGCGGGATCAGCCGGATGGGATATACTGTGTGAGTCCCATGAATAATGACTCTCAAAAATGGATTTTGGTGCTGCCGCCGGAAGGCGCGGCTCGGCAGGTAGGTGAAAAGGCCTGGGAAACCTTGTGCGCATTGTTGCCCACCGAAAGACGCAAGCTCTTTGATACCAAATCGTACTTGGATGGCTTCGATGGATTGCTCAAGCAGCCCACCGATGACATGGTTGTGGATTTGGCCAATCAGGCCTTGATAGTACAGAGTTTGGATTTTGCCGCCACGCACATTCTTGTGATGGCGCTGGCGCCGATTACCCGTTTCACCGTCAATTTGTTGCGTCGTCAAAACATGATCACCTTGCATTGGTTCTTTGAAGACTTTAGGCAGGCTAAATACTGGAAAGATGTTTTACCCGCCTTCCACCATTTCCTTGCCATTCAGAAAGGTCCAGTACAGGATGCCTGCCTGGCAAGTGGAACTCAATATCACTATCTACCTACCGCGTTCCTGCTCCCTACCCGATCGCAAATACGGCCTAGCAGCGAACGCAAGAACGCCATAGCCTTTATTGGGTTTCCGAGTGCGTACCGCGTGCTCGTTCTGGAAGCCATGGTTAATGCCGGACTTCCTGTTGCCATAGCAGGAGCCGGTTGGGAGAAATATCGCGGGCCATTGTCGACATGCTTAACGGGAAGTGGTTGGTTTGGGCCAGAGCAGGCCAGCGCGCTATTGGATGACGCAACCATCGGCCTACACCTGCCTTCGGAAGAACCTGGACTGGATAGGCAGAATTGTCATGTCAGTCCCAGGATTTTCGATATCCTGGCGGCGGGTTGTCTGTTATTGAGTGAAGAGGCCCCGTTGATACGCGAGACATTGCAAGGCTGTGAATACCGGACGTTTGCCAGCGTGGAAGAAGCCGTGCATTCGGCCCGTTCAGCCCTGGCTGAAAAGATTGCACCAGAATTATTGGCCAAGAACCGTCTGCTGGTGCTTGCCAAACACACCTTTTCCAACCGGTTGGCCTATATTCTATCCCTCGGGACCTGACGCTATCCCTTGGGAATTCGAAATGATTTCAGCCCATTCGTTTCTGTGGGAATGGTTGTGCAGCAACCGCTCACGAATGCAGAAAATTCTCAGCATCCAAGGCGGCCATACAACCGGTACCCGCTGAAGTCACAGCTTGCCGGTATTTCTTGTCCTGCACATCACCGGCGGCAAACACACCAGGAACATTGGTGCGGGTAGTACCCGGTTCTGTGAGAATATAGCCCTGCTCGTCGATTTTGATCTGGCCGCCTAGAAATCTGGTATTGGGCGTATGTCCAATCGCATAGAATAAACCTTTGGCGTCCATGTAGCTTTCCTGATTGGTTTTCAAATTCTGCAGCTTGACTCTCTCCAAGCCATCATTGCCTTCAGCATCCAACAATACGGTATCCCAGATGATTTCCAATTTGGGGTTCTTGAAAGCCCGGTCCTGCATGGCTTTACTGGCCCGCAAGCTGTCGCGACGGTGGATTAAAAAAACACGCGAAGCGAACTTGGTCAAATAGGTTGCTTCCTCAATGGCCGTATCCCCACCACCGATAACTACCAGATTTTGATTGCGAAATGTTGGCAATGCCCCATCACAAACCGCACAGGCGGAAATACCGCGCTGCCAAAGTTTAGATTCACCGGGAACATTCATCCGCTTGGCCGTAGCTCCAGTAGCCAGGATCAAGGACTTGGTTTCGATCATAGCGTCTTCGGTAAATACTTTGAAAGGCCGCTGGCTCAAATCCACGCGCTCGATGGTTTCGGTTCGAATCCGGGCTCCGCAATGCACGCTTTGCTGACGCATCTTATACATCAATTCCGTGCCGTCCACACTTAAGAAGCCGGGATAATTTTCAACTTCCGTAGTCGTAGTCAATTGGCCTCCGGCAGCCACACCGGCCGCCATGAATCCTTCGAACATGAGGGGATTCAGATTGGCGCGGGCTGCGTAGATGGCGGCTGTATGTCCTGCGGGACCGGAACCTATGATAACGACCTGCTCCATTTTGAATCTCCTTTTGGCTTCGCCTCAACTGCGTGTGGTTCGCTTCAATTGCGTTATCCCCTAATTTATAAACAAGTGCGAGTTACCGCCCATGGGAAAGCCCAACCACCATTTAGTAGATTTTGGGATTCCGACCGCAACTCTGTATCGAGAAGCGGAATAAGTACTGGAAATCATCATGAAAACGGCGCAAATCGAGAATGTTGAAATCCATCTGGCCAACCCTGTCACCTTAGCGGTGGAGTGGATTGGCCAGGACGAGCCGCTTACCCAATTGCTGGCCTGCTGGCTGAGCATTCATGATGGCGATCAAGCGCTTTGCCCAAGGCTGGTAGGCCATCCTGGCTTAGGCAAAACCACGCTGGGCATGGCGGCCGCCAAAAAACGTGGGCAAGACGTATACATCCTCCAATGCACGGCCGATACCCGACCCGAAGATCTCATCATCACACCCGTACTTGGGGAAAAAGGCAATATCAAATACCAGGCTTCGCCTTTGGTAACAGCCATGATCCGGGGCGGCGCTGTCATATTGGATGAAGGCAACCGCATGTCGGAAAAATCCTGGGCCTCCCTGGCGCCGCTGCTCGACGATAGACGCTCCGTGGATTCCTTAGTGGTCGGAATCAGCATCAAGGCCCATAAGGATTTCCGCTGCGTAGTCACCATGAATGATGACGACTCCACGTTTGAAATTCCCGATTACATCATGTCCCGGATCCAACCCGCCATTGAACTGCCCTTCCCCAAAGCGGAAGAAGAAGTGCGCATTTTGCGCTACAACCTACCTACAGCCCCGGAAGACCTACTGCGCATTTGCGTCGGCTTTCTCCAGAAGGCCCACGGGCTTGATTTGCCTTATTCCATTCGCGACGGATTGAATGCCATCCGTTATTCCCAAAAGTTGAACGAGTTAAAACCGGATACTTGGGACCGTTTGTTCACAACCGCCATCGCCCAAATCTTGGGCCCGGAAGCCCTGGACATGGAAGCCCTGGCAGAACGGCGGCAACGCGACGGATTGCGACTGCCCAATATGCAATTGGGAGATTTTTTCTTTGATGAAGACAGCCCGCTGAACCCGGACCGCGATCCTCCCGGCCGAGACTAAGGGTACCACTTGGCCTTGGACAATCCAGGCATCCGCCTCAATCCAAAAATAACCGCCTTTCCGGTGCGTCATGGAAAGGCACCCTTTGCCATGGCACTTCGAAAACTGTTGTGGCAAGAAAAATTCGACGTCTTAGCCTTTGCATTGCCTGCGTCGGTTCAAGAGGACACACAGGAAGCGGTTGAAGCTTTGCCAGCCATCCAGGCCGTGGTTGTACGCGTAGACGGCAGCGTGCGGGCCTATCTGCCTATGGATCCGTGTGACGCTTATATCGAAGCCTTGCGACAAGCCAAGCAGCGACGCATACCCATTCAATTCCTGGAAGACGATTCCCTTCTGGAAGGTCCATTCCTCCAACCGTTGCCGGATGCCTACCTGGTTCACGGTCTGGGGCTCGCCGAATATTATTCCTTGGCCAAGACCATTTTGAACGGCAAAG
>JAYUHW010000334.1:0-8890 GCA_043766615.1 Fibrobacteria bacterium
CTGGATTCCGGAACCGCCTATGACATCCTCTCCATCGATATTGCCGATGTGGATGTGGGTAAAAATATAGGAGCAGGTCTGGAAACCGATCGCGCCGAAGCAGACAAAAAAATCGCCCAGGCTAAAGCAGAAGAACGCCGCGCCATGGCCATCGCCCATGAGCAGGAAATGATCGCCCGCGTGGCCGAGATGCGCTCCAAAGTCGTCGAGGCGGAAGCCCAGATTCCTTTGGCCATGGCCGAAGCGTTCCGCAGCGGCAATATGGGCATCATGGACTATTACCATATGAAGAACTTGAATGCCGATACCGCCATGCGCGAGAAAATCGGCGGCGGCGCGGACCAGAAACCGAAAACCTGAGACCCTTCCCATGACCAAGATTATTTTCCTGATCATCCTCTTCAACGTGGTGACCGCGTATATCAAGAACCGCGCCAAAAAGAAGAAGCTGGAGGAACAGCGCGCGGCAGCCATCAAGGTCAAGGAAGGTCTGGGTGGCTCACTCGGTGCCAATAATAGCGGGGGCCGGGATCGCGTTGTTTCGACGGCCACGGAGGAAACGGTAGCCAAAAAGAAAGAAGCCCCAGTTTGGGCTAGTCAGCACGATGCGGACGAAGTGACCCAAGATTGGGACGAGCATAACCTGAGCGACTATGGAGATGAGGAAAGCGAAAATCCTTACCGCGAGCCCTCCAGGCCCAACCCAGTAGTACTGAAACAAGGTCCAACGCCCAATTCAGAACGAAGCCAAGTTGCCGAAGCGGGCAAGGATTTGTTGACGCAATTGGCCAGGGAATTGGGACTGAATATTCCTCAGCGGCCCCAGCCCAATCCAGTTCCAAGACCCGTTCCGAACCCCACTCCAAACCCGGTCCAGCCCGCCCCATTAAGCGCCGATGCGCAGCTCCGTAACAAGCGTGCTACGGCAGGCTATGATGACCAAGGCAGAACCGTGGCAGACTCGGCTCCGGGAAAGGACATGACCTCGGCGCCCGGCATCGCCGCCGTCGAATCCGCCAATGCCGCCGCTTATGTCACGCGGGATCCCTTACGCCCCACCGCAATGACGGCCATCCGCGCGGATCTTTTTGATCCGGAATCCTTGCGCCGCGCCTTCATACTAAAGACCATCTTGGATCAGCCGCTATCCCTTAGAACGCAATCAAAAGGATTGGCTTCCGTAGAATAAGGCTCACTGTCGTTGTATAATCATGCTATCGGGGCGCCCAGTTCCCGGGAGGTAGCTTTTGGCCAGAAATTCCGACGCTGATGCGCTCATCGCTTTCTTGAATGCCAGTCCCACGCCCTTTCATGCCGTTGAAACTGCCATAGCCCAGCTAGACGCTTTAGGTGCCGTCGCTCTGGATGAAAAACAGGTTTGGTCCCGGGATCTTTTGCAGCCGGGAAAAATTGTTTACGTAGTTCGCAACCAAAGCAGCCTCGTCGCCTTGCGCATTCCCACCCATCCCTCTGCTACAGACTTAGCCTTCCGAATTGTAGCCGCGCACACCGACAGCCCCTGCCTCAAACTCAAGCCGCGCGCCCTAGAAGGCACAGCCAACTATCGTCAATGGGGCATAGAAGTCTATGGAGGCGTCCTCTACAATTCCTGGCTGGATCGGGATTTGGGTCTAGCTGGCCGTGTCACCGGAATAGGTGAGAGCCCACTGCGTTCCCAACTGGTGCGCATGCATGATAAGCCGCTGCGAATTCCCCAGCTCGCCATCCACCTCGACCGATCTGTCAATGAAACCGGCTTAATCCTCAACCCACAGCGCCACCTTACACCCGTATTGGGCCTCTCCAGTTCAACCAGTCGCTCGTTGGAAGGCTGGCTGATGGAGTCCATGGGCTCTACGTTGGACAACCTGACCTTTGATCTGCACCTGTATGATACGACACAGGCCAGTTACGGAGGCCTTGATGATGAGTTTCTGTATTCCGGACGACTGGACAACCTAGCCATGTCCCATGCAGCCCTGGAAGCCTTTAGCCGAGTCGCGCCCTCCGTCTCTCTGATACAGGTAGCGGCCCTCTTCGATAATGAGGAAGTTGGCAGCACCTCCGCCCAAGGCGCGAATTCCAATCTCATCTCAGCGGTTTTGGAACGCTGCCTGCTCGCCCTGGGCAAAACCCGGGAAGAAGCCATGGCCATCCAAGCTCGATCCCATCTCATATCTGCGGATATGGCCCATGCCTTGCATCCCAATTATCCGGAACGGCACGAGCCCAATCACTATCCGCTCATCAACCAGGGCCCAGTCATAAAAGGCAACGTCAATCAGCGCTATGCGACCAACGACGAAACGTCCGCTCTATTTAGGGGCTGGTGTAGACGAGCCGGAGTGCCCGTCCAGGATTTTGTGAATCGTACGGATCTTGCCTGTGGCACGACGATTGGACCCCATGTAGCAGCCGCATTGGGCATTCCCACCGTGGATGTGGGCAATCCCATGCTCTCCATGCACTCCGCTAGGGAGATGTGCGGCTCCGAGGATCACGGCATGATGATCCGCGTGCTGGGCGAATTCTTCCTCTAATAATTACTAAGGGTGCAAGAACCCCCGAATGGCAGTGCCAAAATTCGTTTTCACCTGTAGGAAGTAAACGGACGCTTTCGGCAAAGTTGCCGGAATTTTATATTCCATCTTACCCTCGCCCTTTAGGGAAGTCAAAACGCGGCCTTGGGCATTCATGATTTGAATTTCGTGAGGTCCATAAGCGGTGACGGAAAAGGAGTTCGCTCCCATGCGCAACCAGTCCACGTCTGTGCGAATCGGCTGCTTTTCGACAGCTACGGGAATCAAACCGGGATCTTGACATGTGCCGGTATAGGTAATGCGTGCGATACCCTCGGAGGGTGCAGCTCCACGATCTCCATCGCAGCATCCCGCACCCCAGTTTACCGAATAAAGTGCGCCGTCCGGGCCCTGCTGAAAATCCAAGGAGTTGCCAAGGTTTGGCGCCGCTTTGTCGACTGAAAGGCCACCAAACACAGTTACCACTGTTCCAATATTGGCCCCGGTAAGGGTATCGAATTTTACCGCGAAAACTCTATCACCAAGTTCCGTGTACATAACCGTATTGTCAAGCTGTGGGGGCATCTTACCGGGGTTATTGATGCTGCCATCGTAACGGATAATGGTGCCGCCCTGGGCGCATCCGGCTGGGAGGGTGTGGCTGGGTTGGTGCATGGGCGGTAAGGTATCGTATCCCTTTGCACCAGCCCAATTGTTCACGGGAACGGCGGGAAGATTCGATGCTGGATTGAATAATGCCCAAAGCGAATCCGTTTTTGGCTCATTTTGTTCATCATATCCATTGGCAGATGCCAATTGCTTTACACCGTTTCCAACCCAGAATGGCCAACCACTAAAGGCGGGGTGATTTGTAATATTGTATTCTTCCCCGCGTTGCCCTGGTACATCCGGACCACATTCAGACCAAGCAATCCAGCCTAAGCGATTCTTATCCGTACCTGAACCGTATGGATTCCGGCTGCCTTTAATATATATCTCTGGTTTCACGATAGCAGTGTCTCGATACGCTGTCGCTCTGGCAGCAAGTCCTTGTTTTTGCCATTGTTGTGCCCAGTAGTCTCCAAAATTACCGGCTGGAATGGTGTAACCCTTGGCCGTTGAGGTGTCAGGATGGATGCGAAGAATGCCGCCTCTCAAATCAGCGGTATTCGCTGGTCCATTAGCTTCGGCCTCGTTGTCACCAATATTGATGTACAGGTTGCCGAAATTGTCGAACTGCATGGATCCGGCCGTATGCCACCGATTGGCTGTACCGGCGGGAATTTGAATCAATATTTTTTCCGAAGCAATATCCAAAACTTTAGTTGTCAAGTTCATTTTGAATCTGGAAATACGGAAGCCGTTTGTTGCCGAAGGGTTGGCACTTTTACCAAAAGAATACATGAAGTACAAGAAGTTATCGGTAGCAAATGTTTTCGGATTTAGGGCAATGCCAACCACGCCCTGCTCGTTATGACCAAGGTAAACATTTGGAATGATTCCGATGGAGGTTAAAGTTTTGGCGGTGCCATCATAATAAAGCACTCGACCCGCAGTCCCACCTCCACCTTTTTCCGACATATAAATGTCAGCTTGGCCAGAAGTCGGGTTCAACCAAAAAGCCATCTTGTCAATACGCAGTGGCTTTACACTTGGAAAAATTGCCTGACTAATCAGTGGCTTCACCGCAAATTCAGAACTGAGCCCCGAACTAAGACCGGCGCAATTTCCCGTGGCAGAGGGCGACGTGTAGGCTTTAGTCCATTCCTGAGCACGGCCATTTTGCAACCCGAGCAAAGTTAAGATGGCAATGGCGGAATACGTTTTTAGGAAATTCATGGTGACCCTCATTAGTGAATAACTACCTAGATTCTGATGGACTTATTGCGTTTTCAATACTGCCAGAACAATATAATAATAGGTCCAAAACCGATTTAGTTAACGCAATTCCTCAAAACAATTTTTCACCATGCTTTCCGATTCTAGCCAACCGCGCCAAATTGCAAGCTTAGTGCGGATTTTATACAGGCCTGACTTGATTTTATACAATTATGTCGAATTTAGCTACCTGGCTTGAGTGTACGGCTCGGCGTGGTGTGACCGTCCTCATACTAGCTGAACCTCGATTGAACTAATTTTTACCTGTCACATTTAAAAATACTGCGACCTCAGGAGTCCACGATGCATGGTCCTTGTCCTTCCCATTCAATGCGTTCTGGACCAAAAAACAAGATCCGAAGCTGGATGTTGGTCTTGCTCATGGCCGCTTTTGGGCTGGTTCTCTGGTCCTGTAACCTCATGTCCCCGCCTACAAAGCAATCCGCTTCCTTCCTCTCCCTATATGACAGTATCGAAGCTTTGGATTCCGCCATCATCGTATTCAAAACAGAAGACGGCAAACTGATCGATACGGTTTACAATGGCCGAATCTTGAATCGCGCAGACTTTCAAAATTTGGTCGTCACCGGCTGGGATGGTGGAAAAGCCGTCATCTTCATCACCGCGTACCTAGGTGGGAATTTGGCTTATAGCGTCGAAAAACATTTTGATGGTGCAACAAATACCACGGGTAAAACTTTTGTCTTTGTCTCGCCAAGCGTGTCCCTAACCGCATCCAGCCAGGACATCAAGTTGATAGAAGGCGACTCCATCCCTCTCCCGACTCTACTTATCAAGCCTGCAGAACTTTCCGACAAAACGTTGGAATGGACCGTAGACCATCCGGAATTCCTGACAATAGGCAACAATTATTTGAAGGCATTGAAAAGCGGCACAGCCATTTTATCCGCAAAACTACGATCGAATCCAACTAAAATAATGCCCTTCACACTCGTTATCAGCACAAATCCTGATATTCCAGAAAGCATTGTGCTTTCAGCAGACACATTGTTGCTTTCCGTGGCCGGCGCATCCGGTCAATTGACAGTTAAAGCAACTCCATCGACTGCTAGTAGCGATGTCAACTGGATCGTGCTGGATGGAAAAATTGCGTCGGTAACCACTTTTGGTATAGTATCCGGTTTGCAAAAAGGCTCCACACAGTTGATTGCCGTTTCCAAACGAAATAATGCGATACGCGATTCCACCTGGGTTATTGTCTCCGACCCCGTCTTGGTTACAGGCCTATCCTTCTCCTTGGATTCCACAACGTTATTTATCGGAGGCGCTGTAGAAAACCTCGTGACAACCATCCTACCCCTTCAAGCCAATCAAAAGGTTCTTTACTCTGTGGTGGACCAAACCAAAGTCAGCCTAATGAATGGAACCATCAAAGGGTTGGCACAAGGAGTGACATGGGTCATAGCAACCTCGGAGGCAAATCCCGCGAAGTCAGACAGCCTGAAAGTGATCGTCCGAGCCTTGGAGCCTGTCCACGCTGTGAGCATTTCACCGCGTTCCCTTAAACTTTTTATCGGTGGAACAAATGGCAACGTAACTGGAACGGTACTCCCCTCCACAGTAACCCAAAAAGTCCAATGGGTATCCAGCAATTCCACCATCGCCTCAGTAGATGTTACTGGAAAGGTCACGCCGATAGCGGTCGGAACGGTCAAAATCTATGCGCAAAGTCAAGCCGATAGCAGCAAGCGGGACAGTGCGGATGTAACTGTAAAGAGGGATTCTCCTCAAGTGTCCATTGGACTTGATACGGTTATCCAAGTCGGCCAAACCTTGACGTTTTTACCGGTAGTGGCCCCTCAAGAATATGGCGTCGTTACGGAATTCAAATGGGATCTTGACGGCAATCTCGTTTGGGACAGTTCAGCGACCTTCATTAAATCTGTTTCCTACAAATTCGATCAGGAAAAAGAATATATTGTGCGATTTTATGTGCGCGACACGGAGGGCAATGAAACCATCGTGTCCAAAAAAATCAGGGCAACCAAGGGCCCAACCGTGAATTTCTTGACTCCGCAAACTTCCGGAACGTATTTGAATCGATTCAGCACCGTCGATATTTCCGGCAGCTCGACAACTCCGCAAGGCCCCGGTGCGATTCGAAAAATCACGTACACGGTGGGAGGTGTTGTAGGCACGCTGGCAACGAACTTGGCATCAAATGGCTCTGGGACGTGGTTTATAAAAGGCATCCCACTTGTGAACAATTCCTCCGTAGATATCAAAGTCATCGCTACGGATAGCTTTGGAATCGTTGGCCAATCCATGCTTTCAGTACAAATGGATTCCACACCGCCATTCGCACCCATCTTATCCAAGCCCCCATCCCCAAAGCAGACGGCCTCGTGGACATGGACTCCAGGAGGCGGCGGCAATGGATCTTTCCAATGTCAGTTGGATGGAGGGACTATTGCCACCTGCCCCACTTCCACATCCTACACCCTAGTCAATCCAACTGATGGGGATCGCACATTGAATGTTCGAGAAATGGATGCCGCTGGAAATCCAAGCGCCTGGTCCACAAATACAGTGACCATTGATTTGCAAAAACCGACGCTTGTTTTGACCAATTATTTAACGACCCCAGCGCAAATAATAGACACCATCAAAGCATTCACCGGTACAGCCAGCGATGATCGAAATCTGCGGTATGTGCAATATCAAATAGGATCGGGCGCGTTTGTTTCAGCTACTGGCGCCAACAATTGGTCCTTTACTCCGATATTAGTAGAAGGCACGCAAACCGTGACTATTCGAGCTGAGGATATGGCTGGAAACCAGAACAGCATTTCGATGCAAATAAGCTATCTGCCAAAAGTGGTTTTTGTACGCAAAGGGGCTAAAGGGGCTGGAGATGGGACTTCATGGGCAGATGCGTATCCTGAACTTGGCCCAGTTTTGGTGGGCGAAACTGTCTTTCCAGGGAAAAGCCAAATCTGGGTTAGTGAGGGAGAATATGTTCCTGGTACAGGACATAGCTTTATTTTTAAATCCAATATTTCAATCAATGGAGGCTTTGCGGGCGAGGGTTCGGATAGAGCCTTGGACAGGAGAGATCTAGTTAACAATGTTTCTGTTTTAACAAGTTATATTGGGACAATTATCGCGGACAATTTGTGGACTTCACAGATATATAACTTCGAGGATAATTTTGAACTCGCGGACTTTCAACTCACCGGTACAGGAACAACAATTCGCATTTCCGGACAAGTGACTGCCACATTGAAAAACATAATTTGTAATAGCATTAAACCTGCTATGGGTTATTTATCATTTGATAGTAATGCCAGTGTTTCCATATTGAATTCCCCAAGTTGCTTACAATGATTTCAATTGAAATTTGTTCCTATCCTTTTTGAAATGGTTCCTTAATCGATGGCTCATAACGCAGATCATCACGAAATTGAAGTTGGCTTCGAGGGAAAGCCGTTAAGGCCCGCTCGTTTAGCCACGGGCAAAACACATACCATCACCTTCAAGTTTCCCGTCCTACAGTTGAACCATCAGTATCACGATGACGTACCCGTTGCTGGGGCGGAGTATGAAGTGGAATTGGAAGATGGGAGTGTGCTACGCGGTCACTTAGACGATTCCGGTCAGGCGGAAGTACGTGGCATGCGCTCTAGGCCAGTTCGCGTTCGCTATGGCCCCGAACCGAAGCCGTATGAAATCGTCGATGATGGCACCAATCCTGCGTACATAGCCCATTTCTCCAAAACCGATGCAGACGCATTAGCATCTGGATCCACGCGCGGCCCAGAACAACCCGATGCAATCGCATTCGGAATTGAAGCCGTGGATTGGATTTGGGGCACGGCCAAGGGCGGCTTCAACCAGAAGCAAACCGTCAGCCAAATCATCGTCGATGCATTCATCGGCATGATTCCCTTGGTCGGGGAAGTGACTGCAGTAAGGGATCTTGTAGCAATCCTATTCGGGATGGCAAAGGATCCCAAGAGGCGGGAGAGCAAGCTCGAATGGATGACTTTGGTTGTACTCCTCTTTGCGCTGATTCCCGTTGTTGGAGGCGCCATCAAAGGCGTGGGCAAGCTACTCCTGAAAGGCGGCAAGGAAGCGGCCGAGGCGTCGACGCATATTAAGGAACTCATTGCCATTCTCAATTTTCCTAGCCGAGGTAATGCTCTGAATTGGTTGAAGGAGTTGGATTTTGTGGCTCGAACCAATCAAGTGCTTGGTATCTGGCACGATGTGACACATCGGCTGATCGAGGTTTTGAATTCGATTCAGTTACACATGAAGGGGGCTATACCAATCTGGATGGTGGACTACGTAGGTAAGCTGAAACCGCAAATCCAGGAATTGGCTCTAAAGGGCGAGGCGATGATTCCCGATGCCTTGAAGGATTTGAACGAGCGCCTCAAGGCGGTGCAGCGGCAGGTGTACCAAGGCGAGTGGCATGAGATTCCTAAGAGCCTGACCTCGAAAACGTGGGAGACTGAGGCTAGGTTGGT
>JAYUHW010000335.1:0-7813 GCA_043766615.1 Fibrobacteria bacterium
CGGAATAGATTTACACCGGCAAGACGATACAGCTCTTCCCAGAAAAGGGTTAACCCCAATATGGCATAGACTAATGCTGGCACCAGCACAGAAGCTAATTTGGTGAAGTAGAATGCGGGACGCCCGAAGTTACGCGCCAGAACGAGTAAGTCATTATTGCGAAGGTAATGAATCCCAGTTCGATCCAAGCAAAGGGAAAGCGTCAAAAGTGTAGTGAGAAAAACGATGGTCGAATACCCTACCGCCAAAACATAATTGAGTCGCAGATCTTGAGCCAGGAGTTGGCCGTTTACGGAAAACTCGCCAACAAAAATGAAGTGCACGGGAATCACTAGCAGCCCCAAACTGGCCAAGGCCACCCAAAGCAGCGGCCCTTTTAAAGTTGGAATGAGCTCAAACAAAAGCAAATACAGTTTTCGTTTTCGTCCGATTCCAGTCATTGTACCCGATCCAGAAAATATTTTTCAAAGGCCCCGAAATCCGGAAACTCGGCCATAGGACTGACTCCGGCAACTTTTCCTTTATGCAGCACCAGCACGGTGCTGGCTATTTGCATCACTTCCGCCAGCCGATGGGTGGAAATAAGTAATGTGGTGCCCTGGGCCTTGAGCGCATCCAGTTTTGCGCGGAGCATAGCGATGCCAACCGGGTCCAATCCGCTATTGGGTTCGTCGAGAATGAGCATGCGGTTGCAATCCAGCATGGCAATGGCCAGGGCCAACCTTTGCTTCATACCCTTGGAATAGGCGCGAATAGGTTTGGATGTCAGTTCCAGTCCAAAGCCTTCCAAGTACGCCTCCAATTCCGCACCTGCCATATTCCTTTCCAATCCGGCTAATCGGGAATGCAAGGATATGAGATCTACCGCACAAGCGCGTTCCGGAAAATCGACCGCTTCCTGGAGATAACCTATACCGCGGCGGGCACCGGGAAGCGTGGCGGACTCGCCAAAGAGGGTTGCCGAACCCCGATTCCATGGACGAAGCCGTAGAATCATACTGATGAAAGACGATTTGCCTGCGCCGTTTTCGCCCACCAACGCCACGCAGGCACCCGCCGGTATGTCTATAGAAAGTGGGCCGATAACCGAACCAGATCCATAATCCAGTTCTAGACCCTGACAAGCAATGGCATGCGGTTGCATGAATTAAATCCTTTCCAAATGTCGGTGCAAATCGACCTTACCCGGTACAGATGCATTCGCTTCACGCCAATCAAAATTGGGCCACACCATTTCGACTTTTAATAGGCCTGATGCTCCATACCAGTATTCTCCTGTGGAAAGGACAAAGCTGCTGTCCTTAACCGTTTCCAGAATGCCCCAAGCTGCTTCTGAATGGGCGTGATACGCAAGTGTATCCGTTAATGGTGCGAGTAACCGGTCGATTGTCAACGGCCCCATGACATGCTGTATCCGCCAACCTTCGGAAAAAACCGCAGGTAAGGCGAGATAACTCGTCGTATCCAGGAAAGCACCGGTGGCTTGGACATTAGCGCCAACTCCGACCTTAAGCGGATAAAATCGTGCCCCGCCTCCTGTTCCGGAATTTGAAAGCTCCAGCCCGTCTCCTGAAAATCGCAGCAAACGCTGCGCTTTTTCAATCACTATACCTGAGGGCTCCTCCGTGATACGCATCGATATGACTTTAAGACTGTCCCCTGCAATTACAGTGTCACCTACAAAAGTGAACATCAATCGACGTTTGGATAGGACCTGCTTATCGACTGGACTGCCGGATTCCCTTAGAGATTCAACCACATAAAAACCAACGCTGTCACCTGGTTTGAAAAGCCCTTGAAAGGCGCGAATATCCGGAGGCTTGGGAAGAATATCCCGAGTAGAGAAGAAGTCGCAGCCTACGAACAGAGTCACGGCCGCCACCCAGAATGGGTAGGATTTCCTCAGCATTTGCATAGGCAATATACCATCAAACCGGATTGCCTCCAACCATGATATCAGTTGAGCAACGTTCTCACTATTTGGGTTTTCGAGATCAATTGGTAGGTTTTGCTCCATGTCCCAGTCTCTGCATGATTCAGATGATTCAGCTGGTCAAGATGGCAATCCTAAACCGGCAGGCCCACCGATTTTGGAAATCGATATTAAAACTCCTTTTGGACGACTTCGAGGTAACTTGCCTGTTCCTGGGTCCAAACTGCGTCTTTCTGAGCTGGCGTGGAATGTTATGGCCTTGGATGACAGGCTGGTAGGCATGGCTGTGGCTGCTGAAGCCAAGCAAGGTCGACACGTGTCCTGCTCCAAAGGTTGCGGTGCCTGCTGCCGTCAGGCTGTACCCGTTTCCCCTGCGGAGGCGTGGATGCTGGCCGATGTAGTGGCAGCCTTACCACCTGCCCGTAAAGCGGAAGTACTCGCCCGGTTTGCCGCCGCGTGGGAGCGGCTGCATGCTGAGGGATTCGCGGAGCGCTCGCTTTCCGATACCGCATCAGAAAATGATGTGCTTCGCTTAGGCCTGGATTACTTTCGTCTTGGTATACCCTGCCCGTTTCTGGAAGACGAATCCTGCTCCATCCATGCCAATCGGCCATCCGCCTGTCGGGAATTTTTGGTTACCTCACCAGCAACAAACTGTACCAAGCCAGATGAACTGCCAACCAAGGCCGTGCCCTTGGCAGCGGGCTTGACCGAAGGACTTTCCAAATTATCCGCCCTGGTTTTGGAAGCGCAACCCCAAGTCATTCCCATGACATTGGCACTAGCCTGGGCCAATGACCATCATGAGGAAGGCCAACGCCGCTATGATGGTGGCTTTCTACTGACTGCCCTGGTTGAATGCCTAAGCAACCCCGGCCCACAACGTCCAAACGAGACTTCCCGCGTCCCTTAAATCCCCATCTTGTTAGATTTAAGGGCATGAGTGTTAAGACAGCCCTGTTCACGGTTATTTTCGTACTCGCGGCGGGCATGGTCATCACCTTGCTTGTCTTTTGGAATGTCTATATCATTTCCGATTACCATACCATCCGGGAGCTCTATACCTTAACCCATGGGGATCCAAATGTACCCGCCAAGGGGCGATGGACCGTTCTGACCATCGGAATTTCCTTTTTATCCTTGGTGCTGGTGACGCTATCTATATTTTTCGTCACTTTCCTGCGCGGGGCGCGGTTCAAAAAGCAGCAGAAAGATTTTGTAAACATGATGACCCATGAGCTGAAATTGCCCATGGCATCCATTCAAATGTTTGCACAAACCATGGTGGAAAAAGAAGTGGGATCGGTGGAACGCGCCCACTTCCTCGAATGCATTCTAAACGACTGCACCCGTTTAAATTTGCTATTAACCCATCTGCTTAAATCGCAACAAATCGAAAGAGGTGCTCTTCCCATTGAACGACACAAAATGGATTTGCGGGAATTCCTGATGGAATTCGTCCGTAAATGGCCTCGCCCCCTGCAATTACAGGCCGATAAAGACGAGCCCGTCACGGCTCAGGTGGATCCAATTTTACTTGATCTGGCACTGACCAATCTTGTTAACAATGCGGAGAAATATGGAAAGGGCAGCATTCCAGCGCTGGAATTAAAAGTGGACAATGAAGCAGCGCATATCAGTGTGCGTGACAAAGGGTTGCCTATCCCAAAAAAATATGCCAAGAAGATTTTCCGCAGATTTTTTCGAATGCCGACGCGGGATACCCGTCGCCAAAATGGAGTAGGATTGGGTCTGTACATTGTCAAGACCATTATGCGCGAACACAAAGGGTCCGTGCAGCTTATACCTGGAATTCCGGAAGGGGAAGCCGGAAAAGGAAATTGTTTTACCATGAGTTTTCCGAGGTCAACATGAAACGCATTCTGCTCATCGAGGACGATCGGAATATGGCCATCGGGTTGGAATTCAATCTGAAGGCGGAAGGTTTTGAGGTCACTCACTGTACGGACGGAGAATCCGGGCTTGCCATGTTCGCCGAAAAGGATTTTGATCTACTGGTTCTCGACTGGATGTTGCCGGGAGCAGATGGGATGGAGGTACTGCGCAAGTTACGCATGACGAATGTTGCCGTTCCAGTCCTCTTGCTCACTGCCCGGGATTCAAAAGAAGACATTGTGGAAGGTCTAAATAGCGGCGCTGATGATTACCTCACCAAACCTTTTGACATCAATGTTCTGGTTGCCCGCATCCGTTCGTTACTCCGAAGTCGGGATTGGCTGAGCCAGAAAGACTCCGGACTGGAGGCGCGCTTTGGCGCCATCCATATCAATTTCGAAAACTTTGAAGCTACCATAGGTGATAAAAAGGTGCGCCTGAGTTATAAAGAAGCCATGATCATGAAATTGTTCTGGGAGCGTAGAAACCAGGTGGTGACTCGCGAAGAACTTTTGCAAAAGGTATGGGGTATTGAAACGTACATGCAAAGCCGAACCGTCGACAACCATATCGTCCAGTTGCGAAAAATCTTTGAACAGAACCCTAAGAATCCCAAGCTGATTCTGTCCATCCACGGTTCCGGTTACAAATTTGTAGGCGGATGAATTTCACCTTTGAAAACAGGAGCGAACCTGAAATACTTCCGAGAATTAATTTCCTATAGATCGATTTTCCTCTCACTCACTTTCCTGGCAATGCCCAACCACATCCACGCGGGCCAATGCGGCACAGCCTTGTTATTTGACCAAGGCAAAAAACAACCACCGGTCAGCTTCAAATCCGGAAATCTGAATCGCATTTCGGCTATAGATACCCGGGCCCGCACCCTGGAAACCGATCACTTTCTCATCCATTATTCGCTGCATGGCTTGCACAAGGTGCGCACCGGTCCAGAGGACTTAATGCTCACACAAGCCGTAGATTCGCTATATAGGTTGCTGGCCACCCTACCCGAAGCCAAACGGGATTCGGCAGTTTATGCTCGATTAGATGCTGCGGGCGCACCGCATCCGGCATTCATACTAAAAACCAGGGAGTATTTTGAAGCTGCCTGGACTTACTACGTAGCCAATTTGGGGATGAAAGCCCCGGTATCAAACATCTCCTCCATTTATTATAAGGTATCCAGCGCGTTACCTCGAAAATTTCCTGTGGATATGGTTGATTTAGGAACCGCCAATCGGCTGTATTTTGGTGAGACCTATGCCGTCACCAATCCCCCAGAAAGTCTTTCCATCACTTTCGAAAACGATTTCCTTTGGAACACCCATTTGGATAGTGCCGGACGCATCGTAGGTCAAAGCATCAAGAGCCAAGTCTCAGGTGCTTTACTTCACGATTATGCAGCGGAATGGGAATTCGGCATCAAAGTTACGGCTTATCACGAGCTCTACCATGCTATCCAATTCACTTACATTCCCAACGTTGCGTCCTATCATGCATGGTACGAGATTTCAGCAGTAGGCATGGAGGAGCGCAACGCTCCGGAAGTCAATGACTATTTCCAATACCTCCCTTGCATCTTAAATAACCATGATCGTGTAGCATTGACCACCATGGCGGCAGGGCCTTGCACGCATAGCCCAGTGTACGGCAACGGTATTTTTCATATTTTCCTAAGCCAAACCCTGGACAAATACTTCGATGTCAAAGTATGGGAAGAATTAGCTCGCAATAGAGATGATCTCCCCAAAGGTCTGGAAGCCACATTCCTAAAATATGGAAAGACAATGGCGGATCTTTACCCAAACTATGCCGCCCAGCTTCTTTTCAGCGGCAAACGCTTTCACCCGCCAGCTAGTTTGTTTTCACCGGACATCCCGCTTTGGACAAACCTTGCGACCGATTCCCTGGACATGAGTGAAACAATGCCATACAGGCTTCTAGATTTACCGGCGCTTACTTTTATGGTTTTAAAAGTGACTTGGGACAATGCTTCCGTGATTAAAGTCTTGCAAACAAAGGGTTTGAAAGGCCTCAAAGGTATCACGCGCATCCATACAAACAGCGACAGTACGGTAATGGAACAAATACAGGATACGCAAATCACATTAGGACCTCCCCGACCAGGTTTTAAAGAATACTTTCTCATTTTACCCAATGCGTCTTTTACGGACTCCGCCTTTGTGGAGCTTAAGACGCCGGAAGCGGCCTTTTATGCTTTCCCAAACCCCGTACATCTCACTCCACCTGCCAGGTTATTCTTTTCACAAGCCAAAGGAATGCTCTTCCCCGCTACCATGGGCGTTTTTAGTGAAGACGGGAAATTGCTTCGTCAGTTAAAGTTTGCCACTTCCGACACGATTCTAACTTGGGATTTACTAGATGAAAATTCCAAACCGGTTAAACCTGGAATCTATTATTATCGACTCGAAAAGGAAAAGATGAGACCATTGGTTGTTCTGCGATGAAGAATCAGATTACGAAAGGAAGAATAAGGTTCTCTAGTGAAGGCGTATTTCCGGACTAATCTTTGTGTTTATATTTCACTGCCTCAGAAGCTTGGACATCACCCAACTCTGATCCAGTTGGGGAAGAAACCCTGGCTGGCACTACAGGGCCCCGACTTCCCGTTTCCCTATCTAGAATAAAGGTATGCAATTCAATAGCGAGAGTTGCTCGCTCACGAGGTTTTGCCGCCTGCAGCAGGCGTCTCTTTTCAGTAATGACGTTGATCATGGCCTGCATTTTTTCCTGGTGCAATCGAAACGCCAGTTTTTGTTCGAAGCTCAAATCTTGTAAGCGCTCCCGTTGGGCTTTAGAGATTTTGAATTCCGATTTTTGCACAGGTTTATTGGACGGTTCGTCAACGCGCATCGGGCCTGCTGCAGCTCGAGAACTAGTCTTGACTGCAATCTTATTTGTAGGGACCGGCTTGGATTTTTCATCCGCCATGGTCAGTCCCACCAAAAAGAGAGAGGCCAATGCCACTGATTGAATATTTTTTTGCATCATTTTATTTATTCTGGTCGCCGACTTTTCCACGTATTTAAAAGTAAATATCCGCAAGATTCACGCCTAGAATTATTCCCTCTAAAAGGTGCAAAATCATCCATTTAACTGGCTAAAAGTGCTGTTAAATCGTTACCATTTGTTCCACGCACCAATTAAATCGCTAAACAATACTCGCTAAGTACTCAAAATTGAAGCGCTTATAGGAATTGCGGCCGAGAGGAACATTTCCACCCATGCAATCAATCTTTGACACCCTTGAACTCCTCTTTGCTAATGCCCAGCCGTTCCATTATATCCCTTAGCACCTTTCTATCAATGCCGAGAAAGGAAGCCGCCAAAGTCAAATTTCCCCGCGCTTTTCCTAGTGCCAGATTAATGGCCTTGCCCTCCGCCTGTTCACGGGCCAGCTTCAAGGATAAAAGTTCACGACCTGGATCTTCCGGTAGTTCCAGATTTTCAAATTCGATAACACGGGAACTGGAGTTCAAGAGCGCTTTCTGAATCTTGTTTTCAAGTTCGCGCACATTGCCGGGCCAGGTGTATTTGAGAAGCGCCTTTTCTGCCGATCGGGTCAGTACTGCCGGATTCATATTAAAGGCAACGCAAGCCTTTTTCAAAATGTGAGTTGCCAAAGCCAGCACATCGCCTTCCCTGTCCCGTAAAGGTGGAATGCTAAGTTGAACAAGATTGAGCCGATAATAAAGGTCTTCTCGGAAACGCCCGTCCCTTATCTCCTCCAATAAATTTCGATTGGTCGCGGCAATAATGCGGACATCCACAGAAACCTCTTCACTGCCTCCCACACGACGAATGCAACCAAACTGAAGGGCGCGCAGGAATTTAACTTGCATCAGCATTGGCAATTCTCCAACCTCATCAAGGAACAAAGTGCCTCCATGTGCCTGCTCAAACAAACCCTTTTGAAGTCCGATAGCCCCCGTGAAGGCACCTTTTTCATGGCCAAACAGT
>JAYUHW010000336.1:0-19239 GCA_043766615.1 Fibrobacteria bacterium
CCGGTAGGATAGGGGCTTGCAAATTTTATAGTTTTCCGAGTGATGAATTCCCTTACCTTACCACCAGCTGAACGCGCTTTCGGCTCCGTAGAGCCACCCGGTTCCAAGAGCATCAGCAATCGGGTATTGCCCTTGGCTGCGTTGGCGGCAGGGACAACCCAGTTGTCCAATCTTCCCACCGGCGATGATGTAGAACTCATGAGTCAAGCTTTGCGGCATCTGGGTTTTTCCCTTTCCCAAGAAAATGGGGCGCTCACCCTGCAAGGACGAGGCGGGCCCATTGTCAGTACCACACCCGTGGATCTTTTTTTGGGGAATTCCGGAACAGCCACACGGATCTTGACTGCACTATTATGCTCCGGGCATGGAGAATTCGGAGTCGATGGCATCGCACGAATGCGTGAGCGACCGATTGCCGATCTCATCAATGCCCTTCGACCCATTGCGGGTAACACTGTAGTTACATACGGTGGTCAGTCAGGATTTCCTCCTTTGAAAATATCGGCCCATGGCTTACAAGGTGGAAAAACCCAAATCAAAGGAAATGTATCCAGCCAGTTTTTAACCGGGCTTTTACTGTCACTGCCATTGTGCCGCGAACCGGTAATTGTGGAAGTGGATGGAGTTCTGGTTTCCGCCCCTTATGTCGATTTGACTTTGCGTATCATGGAAGCCTTTGGCGTACAGGTCGAAAATCAAAATTTCCAGAAGTTCATCTTGACTGAACCCAGAGGTTACCGTTCACCAGGCCAGTATGCCATCGAGCCGGACGCATCCTCGGCATCCTATTTCCTAGCAGCGGGAGCCATTGCCGGGGAAGTGCAAGTGCGCGGTTTAGGCAAGCATAGCCTGCAAGGCGAAGCGAAGTTTGCTGAAGTATTGGGCAAGATGGGAGCCAGGGTAGAATATACCGACAAAGGGATTAAGGCTTCCAAAGGACACTTGCACGGCATTGACGTAGATATGGATTTGATGTCTGACACGGGAATGACATTAGCGATAACAGCTTTATTTGCCGAGGGACCCACAACAATTCGCAATATCGGAAATTGGCGCGTTAAGGAAACCGATCGCATTCATGCCATGGCCACGGAACTGCGTAAGCTCGGCGCCCAGGTAGAAGAGGGATCAGATTGGCTGAAGATCCATCCACCCCAAGCGATATCCAGTGCGGAAATCGATACGTATGAAGATCATCGCATGGCTATGTGCTTTTCCCTGGCTTCATTGGGTGGTGTACCCATTACCATTCGCAACCCGGAATGCACGCGTAAAACCTTTCCCGGATACTTTGACGCGTTCAAGTCCATTGTATCCGGATCCCGATCTGGTGCAGAAGAAACAGGCAAACCATGAAATTGTTGCTCCTGATTTTAACCTTGGCAATCAACTTGGTTTATTCCGCGCAACCTGAAGTGGCACCTGTCACACCCCAGGATTCGATTCCCGCGGGGTTTATCGGTCCTCCACAAGAGGCTTTCATTCCCAGCCGGGGAACTTATGTAACTGGACCGTCACCCTTTTTGAATCGGGAATTGGAAGAGCTCTACAAGCACAGCCGCCTCCGTGGTCGCCTGGCCTTTAGCGTGTACTCCACTAAATACGGACGCATCGAAGCGTCGCTCAATGACACCAATTGGTTTACGCCTGCCAGCTGTCTTAAACTCATCGTTACCGCCGCAGCTCTGGATACCTTCCCCATTAATTTCTTTCCTTCCACGGTCATGGAGGTGCTCGGAAGGGTCGAGAATCACGTTTTGACAGGTACCATTCGCATTTCCGGACAAGGGGACCCCAATGTTTCCGATCGGTTTTTTCCCGATGCCCTAAGCCCACTGGAGCCTTTCATCGACAGCTTGCGCAGTTTAGGAATCGATACCATACGCGGTAACGTTGAAGTCACCGATACCTTTTTCACAGGACCGCGTCGTCCGGAAGCCTGGAAGCAACACCATTTCAACACTTGGTATGGCGCGGAAGTTTCCGCGCTCTCCTATAACGACAATACCTTTACCTTAACCGTATTGCCGGCTGCCAAACCCGGTGCGCCTGCGGTATACGCTGTAACACCCGATGTTGGCTATGTGCGCATCATCAACAAGTCCAGAACCGCTGTGGGAAAAAAAAGGCGCATCGTGCCTCTGCAAAATCCTGATTCGACTGTCATTACCTTAACAGGAATCATAGGCACCAAGGCCCCAGGTTTTCAGATGATTTTGCCTGTTCGCAATCCAACCCAATATTTTCGTGCATCCTTTCTAAAAACTTTGGCGTCCCAAGGATTGATCTACCAGCCCAGTCCACCGCTAGTGGGTCCGCCGCTCTTGGCTACATACCGGTTTACCACTGCACCACAAATCGATGTGGTGGAAGAAATCAATCAGCGCAGCCAGAACCTGCATGCGGAAATGACCTTGCGACAGCTGGGAAAATTCGTTAAAGGTGAAGGAAACTCGCATGCGGGAATACTTGCCGAGAAGGAGTTTCTGTCCAGGCTAGGACTGGATACCGCGGACTTTCAACTTTTTGATGGCTGCGGGTTATCGTCCCAGAATCACATCAAACCGCGGGCCATGGCACAGTTATTGGCCAAAATGGCCAGACACAAATATTCCAAGGATTATATCAGTTCGCTGGCAGCGCCGGGTATGGACGGTGCCACTGGTAGGCGTCTGCGGCCTTATATGAAGACCAACTTGGTTCGCTTTAAAACCGGATCAATAAGTGGCGTTCAAGGTTTATGTGGATACGTCTTCGGCATCGACGGAGACACTCTGGCCACCACTTTGTTCATCAATGAATTCCAAGGATCTCCCGAGTCTGCCCAACGCTTACTGGATTCGCTGCTCATGCGCGTGGCGCTTTGGTACAACAAGGAAAGGCCGGCCCTGATTGAAGCCCATCATCTATTGGCCCGTAGCGATGTCCCTTCCGGATATATCGAACGTTTGAAGTATTTTTCGCATGCGCTGGAAGAAAAGCCCTATTTCCTGGGACCCACAGGTGAAGGTCGCTTCGGAAACTTGGAGCCTGCTCCGATACTGGACCTCACTCGGTTTGATTGTGTCACCTATATTGAAACTGTTTTAGCATTGGCCTTGTCTCGGGAAACCCGGGATGTTCTGCCCTGGCTTATGAAACTGCGGTACAAATCGGACACAGTGGAGTTTTCGACACGCAACCATTACTTTGTCCAAGATTGGCTGAAAAAGAATGCGTCCCTGACCCGGGTTTACCGTTTTCCCGGCGATACTTTAATCCACAAGCCTATCGACAAAATCAAGTTCTTCCAATCCAAAAAACTACCGTCCCCTGCCAGCAATCCCATCTGCGACATTGCCTTTTTACCCTATGCCAAGGCCCTTGATTTAATGGCCCACTGGACTTATGGGGATAAATTCCTGGGTGTAGCCTTTGTCACCGACCTAGCTGGATTGGATGTTACCCACACCGGGTTTTTAGTGGTGGACGACAAAGGTGTCCCCCAACTTCGCAATGCCAGCCAGTTGAAAAACAAAGTGACCACAATGCCATTTAAGGACTACTTGGATCTCCGTAAGGGAAAATGCGCCGGTGTCTTGTTTTTCGAATTTTTACCACCCACAATTTGATAACGCCCCCCGAAAAAGAATTCACAATCCCGTAGTCCACATTCCTATCTTTGCTCCTGTGGAATCCAAAGCGAAAATACTTTCCGATGCCCGCGAGCTTTATTCCGCTTACCTGAAAAAAAAGAAAATGTTCTTTACCAAAGAACGAACCCACCTCCTGGATTTTATCTTCGCGCAGGACGGGCATTTCAGCGCAGATGAGCTCGTCTTTGAAATGAAGAAGCAGGAAGTGAAGGTTTCTCGCGCCACTCTATACCGATCCCTCAATCAGATGGTAGAAGCAGGCATACTCTCCGAGTCGGATTTCGGGCATGGCCACACCCACTACGAAATAAGCCTGGGAAGCAAGCCTCATGTGCATCTCATTTGCACCGACACGGGAGACGTGAAGGAAGTGAACAGCCAGAAACTGGATGAGGTACTAAGTGCTTTAGCCCGTAAAGAGGGCTTCCGCATCAACCGTTATAAAATCCAACTGTTCGGTCTATCCAAGCAATCAAAAAATTAGTTGAGCCTATTTAGTTGAGTATGGTACCAGGCAAGGTACCGTTCACGATGACTTTTCCGACCTTGCCAATGACAACTGTCAACTTGCCGGTTCCCGTAGTAGGTCCCATCCAGTTCAGAGTCACGGCCTTGGTATCATCAATGCCGGCAGCCACGGTGAATGAAGAAGCACCACTATACAAAATACCGGTGTAGGTATTTAAAACGCCAAAAGCTTCCAGAGTAACGGTATGCGTACCTGGAGTGATGTAATCGAAAAAGACGCTAACGTTCTGGCCACCTGCATAGAATCCTGAGGCCAAAACCGAATCGCTCATAATCACACCATCCACTTTAAGAAGTACCCGGTTCAATTTCAGTTTGTCCTTTCCGGTACCGGATGTGGAAGAGCTGATGCTGTCGGGAAGGCTGTTGAAATTGGCTTGGTACATGGAAAACCGCGAAGTGAGATTCAAAGTTACCCCGGATGTATCGGCCGGCTTCACGAAAAACGATGCAGTGGAACCGGAGTGGATGACGGAATCCTTGGTGTCCAAGCTCTTGGCGCTGATGACCCAATTACGTAAGGGCTTTAGGGTCAAGGTACGCAGGACCGTAACCGCATCGTTACCGGAGATAGTTGCTGTATCACGCACTGTGTCCGCAGGAGTTGCACTGGAAACCGCAGTGACAATCAATTTCTGCAAATTGATGGCTGAACCTTTTCCCAGTGCGCCGACCTTGCCCAGCATAACGGAAGATTTGACCACACCGAAGTTTTCCTGGGAATCCCCACGGTCGGCTACTGCCGCAGGGCTTTGGCCGCAATTGACGAAGAAGGCGGGGGTGAGGAAAGTGATGAAGGTTTTTACAAGACTGATCTTCAAGTTGTGCATTGTGTTCTCCCTGTTCCTTATTATTATCGGCCAGGAAGAGAGGAACTGAAAGGAAAACTTAAAGCGGTATATCAGGTTGTGAGGTCGCTCACAGAGCTCGCGAAGATTGTGGACTTGGAGCTGTCGAAACTTGAGAGCATGGAGGTTGCTTGGAGTTTATCACTCCATAAAATCAGGACGGGAGCAGATTGAGGATGCCCAGCATGGGTATGTGCGTCCAACTAGGTCGGTTGTTCATTTCATACTCCAGTTCATAAACAGCCTTTTCGAGTAAAAATGTGCGCAGCAAAATTTCTCTTTGCTGAGGCATCGGAAAAGATGCCGAATTTCCCAAAGTCTTCGAATAGGCCTCAAGAAACGCAGCGGCCATTTGCTTCGGCCAGAGTTCAATCCAAGGTTCTAAAACCAAAAACAAATCTTTGTCTTTTGTGACCCCGTTTAGTCGATCCCCAGGCCAGGCGGAATGAATAGCGTAATCGAAAGAGCGGATCATACCGGCCACATCACACCAAGGTGCACGCAGGCCGGTCCTTTCCAGTAGGGAGCGCGCTGGTTCTCCCTCAAAGTCCAAAATCACGACATCTTGACCTGTACAGAGGACTTGGCCCAAATGGAAATCTCCGTGTACTCGAGTTTTTGGAATTGTAATAGGTTCATTCGCAAGTTCCGCAATAGCTGCCAATATCCGAGCTCGGGAATCCAATACCTCACGACCCAATTCCGTGCTTTCTTCCGAAAGCGTTGGAATCACCTTTGCCAAATCATCCAATACTCTCGCCACTTTTACTTTGAGGTTTTGCAGCCAAATGGCTTTATCCTGAGGTGAGAAAAATTCTACCGAAAATCCGGGATGGTCAGGGTGGGACGCCAAGGCGTGATGCAATTCCGCTGTCCGGCGACCCAAAAGGCTGGCGAACTCCAGCGGCAAGATATCCTCCGACCTGGGCAGCGCGTCCAAATGAGTCCGATGAAGCAATAAAAAATCAATATACCGGTTGGCTGATGCTAAGGCAAAGTTCCAGGCGCCTTGCTGATGGGGGACAAGACCCTCGGCAATGCCAATGATGTAGGAATGTTGTCCGGCAACCGTATACTCAAGCCAACCCAACAAAGGCGGGGCCTGGCGAAAGCTTGTCTTTTCATTGAGAAAGCGGAGGATTTCCAATTCAGGATGTGCACCTGCTTCCAAGCGTCTCAAGATTTTGAAAAAAATCCGCTCAGGGTAAATGAGCGCCGTATTGCTCTGTTCCACTTTGAGTACATGCGATGTCTTTTGAATCTCGCTTACGGGTTCAAGGAATAAATCAGGCACGCTGTGCCCTTGTAGATCCCCCAAATGACCTTTCCATGTGCTACGAGTAGCGATGAGATCTAATATTCGACTTCTAAAATCGGGATCAAATGCTGCCTCATATAACAGGACTGGCTGCAAGTTTAGTGCTTGCCCCTCTCCTATTCCAACTTCCGCCAAAATTACCGAAGGATTTTCCGTTCGCATGTCCTGAGCAGTCGAACTTGAAAGTTGCGCTTGAGCCAAAGGCAGTGAATAAATTTCTGGGCCGCCTTCCCTGAAATCAACGCGAAGGATGAGCCAGATCCAATTAGAAGTTTCAAAAGGCAATATCCAGTCTTGAATGAGCACGTTGTGAATGGACCGGCTCTTACCCCCAAACCACCGGCAACGAGGAAGGCCGTCCGGGAACACAGTTTGCTCCAGGAATTCCCGGCCTTTTCCTTGCAGCAGGTCCGTCCATATCCCCAACCCCATGCACTACTCCCTTCCCCTAAACGCCCACTAGACAGGGCCCGAGCACAGCAATAGTAGCCAATAATGGTTAGTTTTGAGACACAAAGGAGCATTTCCATGGAGCCTGGAAAAACACCAGCCGAGGGAGCCTGTGATCATACGCAGCCTGCCGATATAGCGCGCATGGGAGAAGCCTTTCTACTCGCCCGGAATATTCCGGAGATAGCCTGGGAAGGCAGTCGCTTCGGCTATGGTGGGAATGGAGGAACCGGCCCCTTCAAATCCGTCTATACAGAAATCGAACGCCGCAACGGTCAATGGGTAGTGGTAAAAATCGATCGAAGCAAACTGGAGCTTCCCGCTGGTCGAGCAGGTTTCCAGCCCGTGACGCTACCTGGAAGTCCCATTATCACTTGACCGTAAACACACCTTTTAGTCGACCCCAATCCACCGGCTTACGTAACATCCAAGTTTCCTTACTGCTAATGGTGCCGCCCGGCAACACCCCTTGGTCCGGACCCATATTCTCCATTTCGACCATGAAATTTCCCTTGCCGGAATAATAGGCGATATTGCAATTCCAGGGATAATTGGCGCCTTCCAAATACGGTGAGTGTTTGATGAAGGAAATTTTTTCGCTCGGATCCGTCATGCCCATAATGCCCTGCGGGGCTTGTACCATGCGCTTGCTGATAATCCCCTTGGGGCGTAAAATAAGACAGTCCTCCGTATAGCGCAGGGCCTTGTCATTCACTTTGGTGGACTGGGCTCCGGCCCAACGTCTTGGAATGACAATGGAAAAGATATCCCACTCCCCCGCTCGTCCCAAAGGAATGCCGTATGAGGTATTCGCTTTTGGTAGCGTACAAGTCAGACTCCAAATCCCTCCCGACCATACCATTTCAGAATCATTCGTGATTCGATTCTCGATTGTAAAGGTATCATCCTCGTTCACCTTGATGCCCATGGACTTGTGGATTTTGAAAATGGGATGGCTTTGGCCCTGTACCTCCAGCCCGCGAGCGCTTACGCGTACCGTGCATGGGCCATTGTCGTCGGCGTAGGATTCTTCGCTTTCATCCGCCATGGGCCGGGTTGCCCAAATGCGATGGCCGCCCATCAGTCGCCATTGTCCACGGTGATACTTTCCCGGATAATCCCAAAACAGCAAATTGCGGCCCTGCCGTGTTCCGAAATGCGCTATACGTGGTCCCATAGAGGTGATCACAACCAGACGGGCTTTGGAGGTTGTCATCTCCATTGCTTCCAATCCATTGAATTCGACCTTCTTAATATTTACTGACATTTGATTTCCCCTTACGATATCCTTTTGCCTACTAGCCAAAAAATCCCCGCGATCAAAATGACCACACCGAACATGAGAATGCTATTTGCAAATCCTTTTGCTGTTGCTCCCGTCAAAGCATATAAAAGTGCTGCTGGCAATGAACCTGCCACGCTGGCCAAGGTCAGCTTTCCCCAACTCATCGGCGAAGCCCCGGCTAAAATGGAAACGGTTTCCGCAAGTAATGGAATTGGCCTGGTGATGACTATGGCCATCGCTCCCCATTTTTTGAGTAAGCCATCGGCTTTGACCATTTCCGATGGTGTAACCATGCGGGCCAACATCGGTCCACCGCGACGGCCGACTCCAAATCCCAGCCAGGCGGCGCCAACGCTACCGGCCAGGGAAAGGGCAGTCCCGATAGGAATTCCAAACAATGCCCCATGGGCTATCATAACCAAACTGGAAGGTACAGGTAAGAAAACATCCGCGATGAGTAGCCCGACACCCAAAGCCGCCGCACCCCATCCCCCATAGCCTTGCATCCACTGGGTGGGATCTTGCAGGAAGGATACATGCATGGCTTCCATGATGCCGAAGGTGGCCAAGAAAAACGCCAGCATCGCGCCGGTCAAAATCCAGTAGCGTCTCATCTAGGCCACGGCAAAAAGTCGCCGATAAAAATGACTTCGCGTTCCAATGTCGTTCCGGAATGGTCCCGCACCTGGCCGATAACTTGCTCAGTCAAATCGAAAATATCTTGGGCCGTAGCTCCCCCGGCATTCACCGTAAAATTCGCATGCTTTTCAGAAATCATGGCGCCGCCCATGCGCAAACCCTTGAGTCCAGCCTGTTCGATAAGTACACCGGCGTATTGCCCTGGTGGGCGCTTGAACATGCTACCGGCATTGGGCAATTGCAAGGGCTGTTTGTCCTTGCGGCGGCGGAGGGTTTCCAGCATTTCACTGTGCAATGCTGCTGCGTCACCGGACTTCAATTCCAATACGGTCTCTAGAATGATTTCTTCGAAATCAAAAAAACGAGAATGTCGATAGGCAAATCCGCATTCGGCATTGGATCGTTCCATCCGCTTTCCTTGCAGTGTCACCGAAGTTACGGACACAATGGTCTCTTTGAGCTCCTGCCCAAAGGCCCCGGCGTTGATATAGGTTCCACCGCCCATGGTGCCGGGTATGCCCGCCAAATGTTGGATGCCTGCCAAGCCGCGATGGACACTTTGCGTGACAACGGTATGCAACAAAGCGCCGGCTTGCACGGTCACCTGATTTTCCGCCCAGGTGATGCCTTGAAACGATTTGCCCGTATAGAGAATAAGACCTGGATATCCTAGGTCAGAAAAAACCAGATTGGTGCCTTTTCCAAGAATGAATACTTCCAGTTTTTTTTGCTGGGCCCAAACCAGGGCTTCACAGAAATCTGCAGACGTGCCGGGCTCACAGAAAAAGCGCGCGGGCCCTCCTACCTTGAAGGAGATATAGTCCGCCAAGGGAACATATTCACGGATAACAATGGACATGGCAGCGGGAAAAGTAGCAATCAGATGTCGATTTTTATCTTTTGATCACCATGGACAAGGCGGATATTGAAAAGCTGAAGGCGAACTACCCAATTCTTGAGGTCCTGCACGATCTGGGAATCCCAGTACTCAATAACCGTATCCGCTGTCTGCGTCCGGAAAACCACTCCCACGGAGACAAAAACCCTTCTGTGACCATCTGGCCGGAACGTGGCAGCTTCAAGTGTTGGGTGTGTCCGGACGTAAAAGGGGATAGCATTGATCTGGTTCGATTGGCACGGGGCTTTACTTTCCCAGAAGCCTTAGCCTTCTTAAAAAGGAAACATCCGGATACCCATCATCCCATCACTATTTATAACGAAACAGATTTAACCGAGCCCATCTTGCCCCTGGTTTTTCCGCACCCTGTTCGTCACGACTCCGCTTCTGTGACAGCATCCCCTGCGCCAGTTCCCGTGGAGTCCCAGGATGAGCTGCAGCGTCACAGAATTTTGAAAGCGTTGCTAGCCGCATGTACACCTTTAAGTGGAAGAGTGGGCCAGTACTTGGTAAAGCGGCGCATTTTCAAACGCACTTGGGATAGACAAGGATTAAGAATGATCGGAAATTATTCCGAAGTGAGTCGCAAATTGGAGGCGGATTTCAGTCTAGCGGATCTGGAGCGTACGGGTTTCTTCAACGCAGCCGGTCATCTGCGTTACTATCGACATCCATTGCTTTTTCCGTATTACAATCAGTCTGGGCAACCCGTGTATATGCAAGCGCGCGCGATTGATGCTGATGTGCGACCAAAAGAGCTCTCTATGTCTGGACATATTCCTTTGCCGTATAACTGTCGCGTACTCGATGGGGTACCTGGACAGATTTATCTTTGCGAAGGTATCATAGACACGCTTACCTTGATTGAACAAGGGTTTCCTGCCGTGGGAGTTCCTGGAGCGGCCATATTCAAACCGCATTGGGCTGATTTATTCGCAAACAAAACCGTGCACGTGGCTTACGATCCGGACGCACCTGGAGAGTCCGGTGCCCTTAAAGCCATGGAGATTCTAAAAGCGCATGGAGTGGATGTAAGGAGGCTTGCGCCTCCCAAAGGAATGGACCTTAACGAATGGTTCCAAAAGGGCTAACGCGAAGTTAGCCACTTACTCCAGACGCTTGGAGGCGTTGGAACTGTACTTCTTGATCAACTCTTCACCCACGTTCTTAGGCACGGGAGAGTATTTCAAGAACTCCATCGTGAACTCGGCTTTACCTTGCGTCAAAGAACGGATCTGAGTGGCATAGCCAAACATTTCCGCCAGGGGCACTTCTGCCGATACGATGGTAAAGTTTTGTTCCTCTGTAGAACCAGTAATGACGCCGCGCTTCTGGTTGATCTGACCCACTACAGAGCCCTGGAACTCGGTCGGGGTGGAAACTTCCAGCTTCATAATCGGCTCAAGTACTTGTGGCTTGGCTCGGGAATAGGCATCACGGAAGCCTCCACGGGCTGCCAATTGGAAAGCGATATCGCTGGAGTCCACGGGATGCATGGCCCCGTCATTGATGACCGCGCGCACATTCACAATCGGGAAGCCGATGATGGCACCAAATGTCAAACAAGCTCGGAATCCTTTGTCACAGGAAGGGATGAATTCGCGGGGAATGGAACCACCGACGATATCGTCGACAAATTCATAATCCGGCGGTTCCGGAACTTCTTCCGTGGCCAAAATGGGTTCAATATAACCAGCTACTTTGGCGTACTGGCCAGAGCCACCGGTTTGTTTCTTGTGCGTGTAATTGAAATCGGCACGTTGGTTGATGGTTTCGCGATAGGCTACCTGTGGGCGCCCAGTGGTCAAGTCCACGCCATATTCACGACGCATGCGCTCGATGTACACTTCGAGATGAAGCTCACCCATACCAGAAATAATGGTCTGACCGCTTTCTTCGTCCAGTTTGACGCGGAAGGTAGGATCTTCTTTAGTAAACCGGTTGAGCGCTTTAGAAAGGTTGGCAAGATGGTCGCGGTTTTTGGCTTCAATCACCAAATCGATAACGGCATTGGGTACATGCATGGAAGTCATATTGACTTCAACATTTCCATCCGTAAAGGTGGTACCCGTTGCGCAATCGATGCCAAACAAGGCGACGATATCGCCGGATTCTGCACTTTGGATTTCGCCCATTTCATTGGCATGCATACGGACCAAACGGCCGACGTTATGCTTCTTCTTGGTGCTCATATTGAAAATAGGTTTGCCCTTGTCCACACGGCCTTGATAAATACGTAGGTACGTCAACTGACCGAAACGGCCTTCTTCCAGTTTGAAGGCATAACCAACGAATGGCAAGGTAGAATCAGAAATGATCTCCACCTTCTCTTCACTTTTGGTGGTGATGTCGAGGGCGTAATTTTTAACATCATACGGGCTCGGAAGGAAGTCCACAACGCCGTCCAAAAGCAGTTGTACGCCTTTGTTTTTAAAGGCGGAACCCATGAATACTGGGGTCAACTCCATGCGAATGGTAGCGGCGCGAATCACGTCCTTCAAAAGATTGAGAGGAATTTCCTTTTCCTCCAAAACCAATTCCATCAGCTCATCGGAGAAAATGGAAAGAGCATCCAGAAGTGTGACCCGGCGTTCCTTTGCCGTTTCAGCAATATCTTCCGGAATCGGAACCTCAGTTTTGATTTCACCATTGGCCCCAGAGAATCGATAGGCTTTCATGGTAAGCAAATCAACAAGTCCGTCATGCTTGTCTTCCAAGCCGATTGGAATCTGAACGGCTACGGCATTGTGATTGAGCTTTTCGCGCAATTGGTCAATGACCTTGTAGGGATTTGCTCCGGATCGGTCCAGCTTGTTGATGAAAGCCACGCGGGGAACATTGTATCGACGCATCTGACGATCCACCGTGATGGATTGGGACTGTACGCCGGACACACCGCATAAAACCAGAATGGCACCGTCAAGCACGCGCAAGGAACGTTCCACTTCAATGGTAAAATCCACATGCCCAGGTGTGTCGATGATATTGATATTGGTTTCGTTTACTTCTGAATCCGCCAAGTAATATGGGTGCTTGCCCCATTGTACACGCGTACAGGCGGACTGAATAGTGATGCCGCGTTCGCGCTCCAGATCCATCGAGTCCATAGTAGCACCGACGCCATCTTTTCCTTTTACTTCATGGATTTGATGAATGATGCCGGTGTAAAAGAGTATGCGTTCCGTAAGTGTGGTTTTGCCCGAATCGATATGGGCGCTGATTCCGATATTACGCAAGTTATCCAGAGGTCTCATGGCTTTTTTTCCGAAAATTGAAGGAATGGAAGATTGGTCTTTTTTTACAAAGGAGATGGAAAAGTAATCAATCCTGCCCGTTTGTTCAAGGTGCCGAGGCTTTGGCGCCCTTGTTGAGAATGATGTCAAAAAGCTTATTCCCAATGCGGTATCGCTCATCCATAATTTGAATGAGCTTCTCAATTTCAATGAATTCCGTCAGGGTCATTGCTTCCAAAGATTCCAAAATATTGGCTAAAAAACCGCTCCCACCGGGGCTTTGCATTTGAAATCGTTTGAGGCGCTCACGGTAAATTCGGATTTTACCATCCGTTTCCAATCGTTTTTTAAGCAATTGCGAACTGCTAATCATTTCTTCTAAAAAATAGCAGAGTACGATTTCTTCTTCCAACACGCCGAAAACCTTATCGATTCGGTACATGGCCACCTTACGCCGCTTTAGCCCGCGCGTCGCGTCGGAAGCATGCTGCAAAGTCACTTCCAACTGATTGATATACTCGTCCAAATTTCGAATCATTTCCTTGGGTTGAAGGCGTTTCGTGCCGGCTAAATTTTGGATCTTTTTGAACAAGTCGTAGGTTTTTTGATAATTCTGGTTCCGCATCTTCCCGAAAAAAGGACGGTTTTTTATGAAGATGTTCGCGTACATACTGCTCCTTAACCAACCGACTGTTTTTTCTTGGATTTTCTGTTCATCCATAGCATGATGATGTCCACAACTTCCCAGTTTTCAGTGCCAGCGGTCGGTTCCACAAATTGCTCTTTGAATTCAAAATCGCCTTCCAGCACATCCATCAGCAGGAATAGAGCTTCCAGTCCGTCCTTACCGCGATAGGCAACTTGTACAACTCGGCCCTCGCAAAGTGTTAATCGACCGCTACGTCGGCCACAGCTGACCTCCAAGATCCCGGATTTACTGCCCAAAGCCAAATATTGGAGTAAATCATGCAGTTGGGTTTGAGCCAAATTCCCTTGCACACCTTCGCGTGCGGGAGCACCCTTGGTGCCTGGAACCAATTCTGTGCGACGAATATTCGGAAATTTTTCCGTTAGCCGTTCGACCATGTTGACGCTCAAATTCCGCGCGGATTTTGGAATCAGCCTACTACGTTTCCAAAGCAGGAACAGGAGGCATACACAACCCAGCGCTCCACCTCCAATGCTTAAAAGCAAATTCGTGCTCATTTACACACCCGATTGCCGCCGCAGCACACTGGTAATCCCTTTCAGTTTGCGCAGCTTAACCAAGGTCGACTCCAACTGCTCCAAATCGGAAACCTGAATCCGGAAGCGATTGCGCACTTGATCCCTCAAGGTTACGATAGAAGCCCTTTGCACATTAATGCGCGATTTCGAAAAAAGATTGGTGATGTCATTGAGCAGATCAGACCGATCCCGTCCGGAAATTTCCACCACCACTTCAAACATTTGCCCGGCATCCGTTTTCCATTCCACCGGGATGATTCGCTCTTGATCCTTCATAAGCAATTTGCCTTCGGGACAATTGCTGCGATGGATGGATACGCCACGGCCACGCGTCACATAGCCGATTATTTTGTCGCCCGGAACGGGATGGCAACAAGTGGCATACCGAATCAACATGTTCTGCAAGCCGCTTACGAGTACGGAGTCATTGGACTTGGCTGGTCTTTTGAACGTCAGCCGGTCCAGCATACTGGGTTTTTTACGGTTGGGATTGAGGTCTTGCACAAATGCGGATATTGCGCCTAGAGTGATTTCTCCGTGACCGATTTTCTCCCATAGCATTTCCCAGCTCGTAATCGAAAACTTGGTCGCAAATGGCTTGAGGTCCGCCTGCACAACCGGCGGAATATGGCCTTGCCGGAATTCGCGTTCTAGCATTTCCTTACCTAGCTGCATGCTGTGCGCCACTTCTTCCGTGCGCATCCAACGCCGGATGGCGCTTTTGGCTTTGGTGGACACAACCACGGACAGCCAGTCTTTAGAGGGTCGCTGTGAATCCGACTTCAGGATTTCGACGCGCTCACCGGTTCTCAACTCTCTATGCAGAGGAACAACATTGCCATCGACTTTGGCGCCGATGCAATGCAGGCCGATGGCGGAATGCAGGGCAAAGGCAAAGTCCAGTGCCGTGGCCCCTTTGGGCAGTTGAATCAAGTCACCCTGCGGCGTGAACAGAAAGATTTCTCCAGTGACCAAATCTCCCCGGAAGTATTCCATGAACTCGTGGGAATCGGTTAGATCCTGCTGCCATTCCAGGAACTGGGTGAGCCATTTGTTTTCCAGGCCGATGTTTTTAGGGGAAACGCCCTCCTTGTAGCCCCAATGCGCGGCAATGCCCTGCTCCGCGATAATGTCCATTTCTTCCGTGCGGATCTGGATTTCGATGGGTTTTCCACCTGGACCAATTAAAGTGGTGTGTAGGCTTTGATACATATTGGATTTGGGTGTGGCGATATAATCCTTGAAGCGGGATTGTAACGGCGTCCAAATAGAGTGGACCAGACCCAATACTGCATAACAGTCGGAAATGGAATTCACGATGATGCGCAAAGCGTACAGATCGTAGATGTCCTCAAATTGGCATTGACGTGCTTGCATCTTGTGCCAAATGCTGAACAAATGTTTGGGACGGCCGTATACCTTGCCTTCCAATTCCGCATTCTTTAAGGCTTCCTTAACCGGGGCCAGAATTCCGCGAATATATTCCTCGCGCTCTTGCCGCTTTTCCACAACCTTTTTGACCAAGTTCTTGTAGGCATCGGAATTCAAGTGCTTGAAGGCCAAATCCTCCAATTCCCATTTGATTTTGGCGAGCCCGAACCGATGCGCAAGGGGCGCGTACACTTCAACGGTTTCTGCGGCAATCGCTTTTTTCCGATCCTCCTGCATATACGTGAGCGTGCGCATATTATGAAGCCGGTCGGCAAACTTGATCATGATGACACGAATATCCTTGGCCATGGAGATGAGCATTTTTCGGAACGTTTCCGCTTGCTGATCGGCCCGGGACTTGGACTTAATGGCGGAAATTTTGGTAACCGCTTCCACTAAAAAGGCAACTTCTTCGCCAAAGGCGTCTTTAACTTCCTGGGTGGAATGGCTGGTGTCTTCCACCACGTCATGCAAAAGACCCGCAGCGATGGTGACGCTGTCCATGTTCAAATCCGCCAGCAGCTTGGCCACTTCAAAAGGATGCTCCGCATAGGGCATGCCAGACCGGCGGAACTGATTTTTATGCGCCAACATGGTAAAATCGATGGCTTTTTGGATCAGCTCCTTATTGAAGTTTGGATTCCGTTCACCAATGTAGGCGAGTAAATTTTCTTTAGCCCGGTCAAGGCTGCGCTCGATTTCCGGCGCCTTGATCTCTACCTCCTCATAATCCTGGGCATCCGCGCCAGTACCGGGAACATCTACTTGTTTGGAATCCATCAGGGAATCGTGCAACTTGATGTCGCGTACCTTAGGCGCGCGGCTCGCCGGCCCTACCTTTTTATCTCCGGCTTTTTCCTCGTTTTCCATAACTTGTGCCCACCACGGCAGGAGCCGAGGCTCATGATGCCTTTAACATAGCACCATCAGTGCACAAGATCCACGATTTTGTGGGAAAAAGGGCCATTTCAGCCGGGATGGCAGAAATGGCCAGGTGTCATCCCAGACAGATATCCTCGATATCCGTGCCCCAACCTTCCAGCTGTTTAATCCGACTGGGGTGCTGTAACTTGGCCAACGCTTTGGACTCGATTTGACGCACGCGTTCCCGTGAAATCCGATATTTGTCGCCAATTTCTTTTAATGTTTTCACCAAGCCGTCATCAAGGCCAAATCGCATCCGCACAATGGCCTGTTCTTTAGCGTCCAAGGAAGAAAGAACCCCGTCGATTTGCTTTCTCAGCATGCGCATATTGACGCTTTGCGAGGGCTTCTCGGCGGACTTGTCTTCGATGAATTCAGAAAAGGTATTGTTCTGATCACCCGAAACATAATCGTCGAGAGAGATGGGGTCCTGGGACACGTCCATGGCCAGCTGAACCTTTTTGATGGAGCAGCCGACCTTGGTGGCCACTTCCTCAGGATTGGGATCTTTTCCCGTGGTTTGCTGCAACTCCCGACAAACCCGCATGACTTTGCGGACGATGTCCAGCATATTGGCTGGCACGCGCACCGTCTTGGCCTTATCGGCAATGGCACGGGTGATGGATTGTTTGATCCACCAGGTGGCGTAGGTTGAAAACTTATAACCCTTGGTATAATCAAAATTTTCCACCGCGCGGATAAGTCCGCTGTTGCCTTCTTGAATAAGGTCGATAAGTTCCAGGCCCTTGGATGTGTAGCGCTTGGCTATGGAAACCACCAGGCGCACATTGGCTTCAACGATTTCTTCTTTAGCGCGGTCACGGACCACTTCCCATTGTTTGATGCGGCGCAGTCGTTCCAATTCCTGTTCGGAAGTGCCCTGCTCTTCTTTATATTTGCCAACCAGGCGATCGATTTGCTTGTGATTGAGCTTAAACGCCACGCAATCATTGACCAATCGCATTTCCAGATTTTCGATTTCAGAGGCCAAGGCCTGCTGATCGTCGCCCGTTCCCTTTGCCAACTGGTATTGCTCACCTAAATCTTCCAGCTTGGTATAATTCTTACGCAACCGCATAATGGCTGCGACAGCCTTCTCTTTTTCCGAATCGTAGACCTTGGGGTCGGTCCAGGCATCGTTATCGATTTGTAGGATTTCTTCGATGCGAAGATCTTCTTCAAGCACCTGGCGTCCCAGATCCAACACCACCGCCACCATGCTTTTGGATCGGAAAATAATGGCGCCGATGCGTTTCTGCACTTCTTCAATGCGTTTGGCAATGTCGATTTCCTCTTGCCTGGAAAGCAGAGGCACCTTGCCGACAGAGTTGAGATACACCCACGTAGGGTCGTTGTAACGGGTAAGCTTCTTTAGGGCATCGGGCTTGGTGGGCTTACGCGCCTTGACGGCAAACTCGGAAACTTGCACGCTTGAATCGACAAAGAATTGTCGCAGCACCACATATTCTTCATCCGATTTGGACAGGGCCCGAATCTGGTTCTCGGCGATGAAGCCTTGCAGCTTGGCCTGCTTTTGCAGTCTTCTTAGAATTTGGCCATCGAGTTCATTCATGGGGACCCGCCTTTGGTTTTCGATTGGAGAACTTTCAAACGTTTTACGATGTCTGCGTATTTGATCAAATCCTCTTCCATGGCCTTTTGCTTTTGCAAGGAACGAATTTCCAATGCAAAAAGGATTCCGGAAAAATGCTTCTTTAACTGCTCCTGGTCCATGCCTTCAATGAAGCGCATGCCGGAGATGGTGTCTTGATCCTGCTGGGACAAGCGATCGAGAAAAACCTTAATGTCCAGTCCACCCCGTTCTTCGTAAAATGCCAAGAGCAAATCAGTGAGATTTCGCACCGTGTCTACAAGCAGCCATTCCAAGCGCAATTTGTCCAGGGCCCAGCCGCAAGCCTCTCCGGAAGACAATAGCAGTTGCAGCAATTGCCATTCGGCCAAAGCTTCCTCTTTGGGTCGCCCCCCCGGAACAGCACCTGCGAAAACCGCAATCATATCCGTGTTTTCCGTACCTTGACCCGCGGCGGAGACTACTGCTAAGGAAGCGGGGCCATGCGACCGGGCCATTTGGAGCCGAATGCCCTTGAGCCCCAGCTTTCGGCGCACTTCATCCAGGTATTGGTCGCGGACATTAGGAGAAGGCATGGTTTGCAAAAGCCCCAAACACTCCTTAAGCAATTCGTCCTTTTCTTCCGGACTCATGGCCTCAATCGGTTTGGCTGCATTTCTTAACAGGAAAGACACAATGTCTTCGCTGCGGGAAAAGAGTTCTCTTATTTTCTCTCCGCCAAATTTTTTTGCGTAGCTGTCCGGGTCTTCTTCGGATGGAAGCACGGGTATTTTAACTTCCAATCCCATAACGAGGAGCGGTTCCAAGCTTCTCCGCACAGCCTTGCGCCCAGCGGCATCTCCATCGAGAAACAGATAAATCTTACGGGCAAAGCGAGCCAGGATTTGCACATGGTCCTTGGTCAATGCCGTTCCCGAAACCGCGACGGTGTTATGAATGCCGGCTTGCCACAACGCCAACATATCCATATAGCCTTCTACAATTACGGCTTCACCCAATTTGTCTATGGCATTCCGAGCGAAATTGAGTCCATACAGCACTTTGCTTTTATGGTAAAACGGCGACTCAGGAGAATTGACATACTTGGCAGGATGAACGGGAATGGCCGGATCATTCGAAGGCAACACCCGGCCACCAAACCCAATCACATGTCCGCTTAAGTTCCAAATAGGGAAAATGAGTCGTCCGGCAAATCGATCATAAACGCGTCCACCAGCCGCTTCTCCCAGTAT
>JAYUHW010000337.1:0-57646 GCA_043766615.1 Fibrobacteria bacterium
GCCGAGCTGTCGCGCGTCATCGATTCCGTGCTGGGTCAAATGTCGGAACGGGAAGAAAAAGTTTTGCGCATGTATTACGGCATCAACTATTCCCGAGAATTCACGTTGGACGAAATTGGCAAGGAGCTGAAGCTCACGCGCGAACGGGTGCGTCAGATCAAAAACAAGTCGCTGCGCAAGCTGCTGCGGTCCAAGGAATCCAAAGACAAACTCATGCCGTTTTTCGCCGAGGACTAAGCCTATCAGCGCCCCCAAGGACCTCCAGTCTAAAAACAGGGCTATTGTCCTTATCGCCGCCATTGCCGGCATACTTGGAATCGGAATCGGTTTTATCTTCGGCTCTTTCCTAAACTTTGGAAAAGTAAAGGTGCGAGAGTCGCCTTTTGGTCTTGAGTCCGGTAGCCTAATAAAACGCGGACGGGATTTTAAAGTCGGCTTGAAATTGGATTCTCTTTCGTCTTCGGCTCTGACCGCTGCTTTAGAAAAAGACCCTGAAAATCCCAGCCTCAACTACCAAGCAGGAGTCGCGTTTGAATCCGCGCGTCTGCTGGACTCGGCCCTTCAGTATTATCGAAAGGCCATTCAGGCCTCGCCTCAATTCGCTTATCCCTATCTCCGCCAAGGCCGCATTCAAATGGCCAAAGGGGAGGTGGGTCCCGCGCGCATGAGCTATGCCACGGCCATCAGCCTTATGGAATCCAGTCCGCAGGTGTATGGGTTGGGTCGGAAGGATTCCTTGGGTAGCGCCGAAGTTCCCCCTTATGATTATTTGGCGACGCTGTTCTATCAAACCGGCTCGGAGGATAGCGCGCTCATGGCGCTGGAATACTCGCAGGAAAAAGGTTGGAAAACGGATCAGATGGATTTGGTGCAAGGTTGGCTGTGGGAAGCGCATGGTTTTTCGCACAAAGCCGATTCTGTATACCGCCGATTGGTTGAGAAGAATCCGGACAATGGCGACTATGCCGAAGCGCTGACGACCCTGGGTTGGAAGCCGAAAAGCCGCAAAGGCAATATCCGCCCCACCGATGCCGAGGCCATCTTTGCTGTATCCCTTTTGGATCCCTTAGCACGGCACTACAACAAAAATGCACCACTTTGGATGGCACTCGGCCAAGCTTATTTTAGGCGTGGAATGTTTGGATCCGCAACGGAATGTTTTGATTCCAGCCTGCATCTGGATTCCACTCTGCCCGGCTTGAACGAAAAACGAGAGGCAGCTTTTAGCGCGCTACTTCGAGAAGCGCCACATGCCTTGACCGAGGCAGAATCTAGAAGTCAGCGCCAGCGGGCATCCGGAGCCTCCGCGGACGATCAAGCGTCTGTAATCATTCCGGGCACCAACGCGCTGCTTGGAACCTATAGCGTGTCATGGGGCTGTTCTCCAAGTCAGGTGCGGCAAGCCTACCCAAAAAAAACCTTTGCTACTTTACCCGGGGGTAACCTATTGGATACCTTTGTGATGGATGGTTTCAAGCACGAGTACCTACTGGCCTTTAAGGAGGGCAAGCTCTGGGGCATTCGGGCAGATGTGACGGACAGTGCGGAATCAAGCGGCGATGTCTTTGGCCGCATGCTGAGGATTAAAACCAAGATCTCCGGTGAGGGAAAAGGCACGGGTGAAGCCGCATGTTCTGGGTACAAATCTTTTCAGGGCATTATTTGGGAGAATGACGACACCTTTGAATTCATGGTCCAATTTGTCGGCAAAGATCATCAAATTCGCCTGGTTCGTTTGGGGGGCGATAGGCTACCTCAGAACCGCCGGCTTTGCGATTTGGCGGAGTTTCTCAAAGACGCGATGTGGAGGTAGGGTTCTCTGGTACGAGGGCTCTACGTAGATGGGGTCGGTGGGCATCTCCCACCCCCGGCATCGGAAACTCGCGCGTAGATTTTCCCCTGGTTTAATTTCTCCGAACGCGCTAAGCCAAGTCTGTGGGCCGGGGGTGGGAGAGCCCCCCCGAGCCCCTCTGTGCAGGGCGCCCTCATCCCCGGGGACCAGTTGATGTGGTGGCGAAGAGACCGCGGAGACGGAGATGGAGACGGAGATGGAGACGGAGACGGAGAAGGGCGGAGAGCCGGAGAAGAGAAGAGAAGAGAAGATGGAGATTCTTTGCTTTTCGAATTTGCCGCGGGGGAATGCGCGCGGCAGGGGGTCTTTTGGGAGTGGGAGTGGGAGTGGGAGTGGGAGTGGGAGTGGGAGTGGGAGTAGGGGAAGGGGGGTTACTTTAATGCGTTTATGGCTGAGGTGTAATCGGGTTCTTGGGAGGTTTCGGGAACTTGTTCGGTGTAAATGACTTTGCCCTTTTCGTCTAGGATGACTATTGAACGGGACATTAAGCCCTGCAAGCCACTGTCAACGATGCGCACGCCGTAAGCGGTGCCGAAGTTGGGATCGCGGATCAAGGAAGTTGTGAGCACTTTTTCAATGCCTTCTGCGCCGCAAAAGCGTTTCAATGCAAAGGGTGTATCCATGGAGATTCCCACCACGACGGTATTGGTTAGCTCGCTGGCTGTTTGATTGAATGCCCTGACTGACATGGCACACACGCCGGTATCAATGCTTGGATAGATATTGAGGACTACTTTTTTGCCGGCGAAATCCTTTAGTGTTTTTTCTTCCAATGCGGCTGTTGTTAGGTTGAAATCTGGGGCTTGGCTGCCGATAGCGGGAAGGCTGCCGGAAGTGTGGATTGGGTTGCCTTTGAGTAATATTTGAGACATAGGGTACTCTTTCTGTGAAGTGAATTGATAATCTAACTCAATAACTATTTTTGGGAGTGTCGTTGGAAGCCGGTGGAGGACAGAATGGAAGCGAAGCAGAAATTAAAAACGGCCGGGCAGGTGCTTTTGAGTGGGGCAGACTTTATGACATGCCAAGTAACTAGACTTGAAGGAAGGCGATGTCGGCCTACCAAAAAAAATGCTGATCGGTCTGAATGTCTTTTTAGAAAATTAATCCTTGAAGAGAGCGGTTCAAAACGCGTGTTAAAATGAGTGCCCGATCGGCTTTTTCCATAGCTTTTGTCGGATGCGCCAATGTAACCCGGCAAGATAGGATTTGTCCTGGAGCGAAATACAACCAGAAAAAAATCAAACTTGGAAGCCGCAATTTAGAGCACGGAAACCTTTTGTACTCGATCGCCAGCCGCGGTATGGATTTTCACCCAATACATGCCGGCCTGGAATCTACCCGAAAAATCGTATAGCTTCGCTTGATTGCTCGAGTCCTTGGCTAGAATCTTTCCGGTTAGGCTGGTAACGGTGATCGTGTGAGGGACATTCTTGGTGAAATGGACTGTAAAGCCTCCATAGGTGTTTTTTAGCGCCGCTGCGGAAAACTCAATATCTTTGGCCAAGGAGATGACGGAAGCTTCTCGCGCAGGGCCCGCAGTCCATTTAAGGGCTCCGGCAAAATGTTTAATCACATCGGTATTCTGAAGAGTCTCAGGGTCATGACCAAGAGTCGTCATAAACATGCGAGCTTTTTTTGTGGTGCCTCTCCAAGAAATGCATACCGCCTGTTCCGTATCGGATTTATTCAAGTAGAGAACCGTTGATATATTGGGGGAATTGTATGGATTTAACTTCCAATTAAAAAATTCAGTATTCCATTTAAAACCATTTACACCTTCGAGTGCGACGTCATCGGCTTTGACCCCTTTTCCTGTTGGGAGATTAGTACTTGGCAGGTAGTCATAGGCTCCCCACCCCGTGCGATCATAATCCGCCCCTATCCAATCGGAATACCATTTCCATTTGCTGAGCTGGAGTGTAACACTCCCATGCCATCCGATAACGCCGCCCTGGCTCTTTCCATCGGTCCCTGTAAAGGTCTCCACGTACCATTTAAATGCTGCTTGTTGAGAGGAGTCTAAAACCTGTGGCAACTCTTCCACATTGTTCAAAATAATCACGTCATACTTGGCCAAATTTGTTTGCGTAAACAGCTTGCCATCCCTCACATGGGTTAGGGTAAATCCACTGTCACTAGCGAAATTATCCATCATTATGACGCCTTCCGGAATTGACGAATGATAGTGGCCTTGAGATTGATCCAGTTGCAGGGCGTTAAAGCCCTTGGAACCGATTCCCATTCTCCATTTTGCTCCTGTCTGTGATAACGATGGAATTGCAAACAGGATAGTATACAGGACAACCTTCAATATGATCAATTTTGCATCCATAGAGTGGCAGCCCTTCATTTCCTGTTGCAATTAAATTCCCATACTTCTTAATTTATTCACTAAAGTGCCAAAAGTCGATAACCTTAATCGAAAATACTGCGACTCGATTGAAGAATCAATAACTCATTGGCTCGATTTACGAGAGGTCGTTAGCATCTTGGAGACATCTAAGGCCTTTTCCTGAGATTAATCGGGCTCCGATTGTTTTAAAATCCGCAGTTATTCTCTTTCGCGTACTCCGCTGAATCATGGGATAAACTTTCTGTTGCCGATTTTTTAATCTAACTCAATATCTATTCTTAGAGCAAGGAGCGGCATGAAAGAAAAGCAGGATTTAAAAATGGTCGGGCGCGTGCTTTTGACGGGGGCGGGATCGGGGATTGGGTTGGCTACGGCTTATTTGTTGGCGGAGCACGGGTATACGGTGGTAGGCACGGCGCGGCGTCCGGAAGAAGTGCGGAAGCAGTTGCAACTGGAGAATGGGGCTGAGCCACCATTTGAGCTGGTGGAGATGGATTTGTCAGATCCGGCTTCGGTGGACAAGGGGTATGCTTTGGCGCTGGACATTTTGGGAGGTGTGGATGTGCTCATCAACAATGCCGGGCAAGGGGAGCTGGGGGCGGTGGAGGATACGGATTTGGAGGACAGTCGGCGGCTGTTTGAGGTGAATTATTTTTCCGTAGTGAGGCTGGTCAAGCATGTGTTGCCGGGAATGCGGGAGCGGGGCGCGGGTATTATTTTGAATCTTGGATCGATTGTGCATGATTTGCAATTTCCTTTTAAGGCCCAGTATTGTGCCAGCAAGTCTGCGCTGACGGGATTTAGCTTGGCGCTGCATTATGAGGTGCACGCCTATAATATTCGTGTGCATGTGTTGGAGCCGGGTTGGGTGCGGAGTGCATTTCATCGTCGGCTTAAGGCGGTGGTAAAACCCGGCAGCCCTTATGCTGCAAGGCTGAAACCATTTTTGAATTTCTCGCGCGATTCCAATCCGGCCATTCCGGATGGGAAGGCGGTGGCGGAAGTTTTGGTTGAGGTTCTTGAAAATCCCCGAGCGGCGGTTAGGGTGGCGGTGGGCCGAGAAGCGAAAAAATTTCGTTTTGTGAGGCGGTTTTTGACCAATAGAATGCTGGATCGGTTACTGCTTTGGAAGCTATCGAAAAAGGGCGACCAGGCGCCGCTCTGAGGCTCGATTGGGCGCAGCCAAGTGGATTAGTGAGTGTGGTGCTTACGGCTGATTCAAAAAGGCGTGTACGTCGGCGATGTTTTCTTCCGTCAGCGGCAGCTTCGGCATCATTTTAGTGGAACGTTTTGGAGAGTAACCGGGCGGGTACTCGGCGCGTAGCACGCGGGCTTGCAGGAGTTCCAGCGAGGAGCCTTTGATGGCCGGCCCAATGCTTCCATCCGCGGCGGGATTGGGATTGTGGCAAGCGATGCAATGGGCAAAATACACCTGACGACCACGTCGGGCTTTTGGATCGACATTGGGATCTTGTTTATTACAGGCCGTTTCAATTTGCAGGACACTGGCAACCAGGGCGCTTATGAAAAAGATCCGCCGTGCGGCGGATCCTAAATACGAAACAGTGTGTGCAAACATTGGGTTTAGAGAATGAGTTCCGCTGCCACGTAGAAGACCACGGCAAAGAACAAACCCATGTGGATGACGCCTTTGACCGTTTCAATAGGCTTCTTCATTGGGCCTTTATCGCCGGTTAGTGCATTGATTTCCAGAAGTGCGACGATGGCGACCACAAAGCCAAACCAAATGGCCACGCGCGTGGGATCAACGGCGATAGGCAGATGGCTAGCGGCGGCCATGAAAAAGAGTAGAGGAATGGATAGCATGGTATTGGTACGGGATGCCAAAAAGGCGCGCCGCGCCAGGGCTGGCAGATTGTCAACCTTTTCACCGTTAGCGGAGGCGATGACTTTTTTTTGACGGGGCCAGATGACGAACCAGACGTTGAACCACATCACCGAACCCATGATGGCACCGGTCAAAATGGTGGTGCCCCAGCTGCTGTTGAGAAGGGCGGATGCATCTGCTCCAGCGAGACCGAATTTGATGAGGATGATGGACCAGCCGGTGATAAAGGTCCACATGGCGCCGTGTCGGAAGTAGAAAAGTGCGCGCGGGACCAAGCCTTGTGTGATGGCGGTTTTGGTGGGCGCCTCGGCTTTGGCCATGAATGGACCCTGCACGAAATTGAAATACCACAGCATGCCTATCCAGGCAATGCCGAAAATGAAATGGCCCCAGCGTAAAAGAAAAAGAAGTCCGTCCAAATTGCATAGCGCCCAATTCATGTCATGCTCCTGATTTCGGAAGCGAACAGCCGTTCCGATTTATTAAAGGAAAATATATATAAAATAGGTGAAGGTTGGGAAATTGGCTATAATACGAGCATGAAATCCTTCCTCTCGGGTTGGGGCCGACAACCTATTCTGCCGGTTGAGGAAGAAATTCCCGAAAATTCAGGTGGCCTTGGTGCCATGCTCCAGGAGCCTTATTTGGCCCGAGGTCTGGGGCGCAGCTACGGTGATGCGTCTCTTCCGGCCTCTGGTCATCGGTCCATAAACAATAAAAAGATCGACCGGTTCATTTCTTTCAATCCCGCCACCGGCGTTTTGGACGCGGAGGCGGGGGTGAGTCTATCCGCAATACTGTCCATTGCGATTCCGCGCGGTTATTTTCTACCGGTTACACCGGGTACTCAGCATGTGAGTTTGGGCGGGGCTTTGGCGAGCAATGTTCATGGAAAAAACCACCATAGAGTGGGGTCGCTGGAGCATTTTGTTTTGGAGATGGAGGTGTGCACGCCCACGGGAACCTGGATCTGTTCTCGGGAAAATCGGCTCGACCTCTTCCAGGCTACGCTCGGTGGATATGGGCTTACCGGCTATATTACCCGTGCCAAGCTTCGGCTTAAATCTATAGCCACATCCGATGTGGACGTATTGCGGGTACGGGCCGATAATTTGGATGCTCTCTTTGCGCTTTTCGCCCAGCATGACAGCACCTTTGAATATTCCGTAGCCTGGCTCGATTGTTTGGCACGCGGACCTTCATTGGGTAGGGGTGTGCTCATGTTAGGCAATCATGCGAATGGGAATGCCGGGTTCACTGGGAATGCCGAGTCTATCGGGAGTGCCGGGACCAAACAGAGTTCGCGATTCAAATGGAGTATGGATCAGTGGAAGCTGAATGTTCCGTATCCCATGCCGCGTTTTCTGCTCAATCGTCCCGGCCTAGTTGCTTTCAATAACCTGTTCTTTAAGCTCGCGCCCAAGCAGGCCCAGGTGAGGCGCGAAGGATATCGAGGATTCTTTTATCCATTGGATCGCATAGAGAATTGGAATCTCCTGTATGGCAAATCCGGATTCTTCCAGTACCAATGTGTCATCCCCGACCCAAAGGGTGAGGAGGGCATCCGGGCCTGTGTCCGCTTTTTGAGTGACAACCGGCTCGGAGCTTTTCTTTCTGTGCTCAAGCGCTGTGGCGACGATGAGGTGATGTTACCTTTTTGTCGACGAGGATACACCTTGGCACTGGACATTCCCTATCGCGGGAAGGAAACTTTGCGGTTACTGCACCTACTCGATGCTGTGGTCCTTGATTTTAAAGGACGCGTTTATCTGACCAAGGACGCTCGGTTGTCACCGGATACTTTTCGCGCCATGTATCCGGAAAGTGCGGCCTGGATGACGACGGTCAGGCGTTATAATCCCGAAGCCAAGTGCAATTCACGAATGGCGGAGAGGCTTGAATTGTGGAAAGGATAGTCGTTTTCGGAGCGACCTCCGGTATCGCCTCGGCTGTATCTCGGGTTTTAATGGCCGAGGGTCAGGACCTGGTGTTGATTGGTCGATCGCAAGCGGCTTTGACAGCTTTAGCCCTTGAATTGGAAAAGGTGTCGGGTCGTTCCGTACCTTACCTTGTCTGGGATGTGCTCGATTTTGCGGAGCATGATGCAAGGTTCCGGGACTTGATCGCGGCGCATGCGGTGAAGGGGTTATTTTTTGCCGCGGGTGTTTTGATCTCTCAAGAAGAATGCGATCGGGAACCGGCCAAAACTCGCCTCACGATGGATTCTAATTTGACGGGTCCCGCTATGATTATCGGGCTGTTCGCCGAGTATTTTTTGGCGCAGAAAATGGCAGAACACGGTTCAAGGAAAACGGAACCTTTCATTAGCTGCATCTCTTCTGTAGCCGGAGATAGAGGCCGAGGTAAAGTGCTAGCCTATGCGGCCTCCAAGGCCGGTTTATCCGCCTATCTGGCTGGTCTTCGGCATCGACTTGCTGGCAGTGGTGTTTTGGTGCAAACCATCAAACCTGGTTTTGTCCAAACGCGGATGGTGGGAACCCTGAAAAGCCCGCTCATGGCCAAACCGGAACGAGTGGCGATGGAAATCGTCCGATCGCTTCGACAGCGGCGCGAAGTTGTGTACACCCCATTTTATTGGCGGTACATTATGGCAATCATAAAGTCCATTCCCGAACCTGTTTTCAAAAGGCTTAAGCTGTGAAAAGTCTGTGGCGTTTAGCGCGTCCGTCACATTGGGTCAAGAATATTTTTGTATTGGCTGGAATTTTTTTCGCCCAAGATTGGCGGGACTCGGAAATTTTACTTCTGGCTCTTTCCGCATTTGTGGCTTTTTGCTTAGCTGCCAGCGCCGTTTATGCTTGTAATGATGTGTTCGATTTAGAAGAGGATCGCCATCATCCGCTTAAACGGCTGCGTCCGGTGGCCTCTGGGGAAGTGTCTGCTCCCTCTGCATTTGCTTTTGCTGCTGGACTTGCGGCGGCGGCGCTTGGCATCAGTTTATGGACGGGACCCAAGCTTTCCGCTGTCTTAGTGGCGTATATGTTGGTCAACTTATTCTATTCTCGGGTGCTCAAGCATATTGTGCTAGTGGATGTGTTTTGCATTGCTTTTGGATTCATCATCCGACTCTTGGCCGGCACCTGGGGCATTGGGATCCCGCCCTCGCAATGGTTTTTGCTTTGCACCATGGCCTTGAGTCTGTTCCTGGGTTTCTCGAAACGGTATGCAGAACGCATGGACACGCATCGGACTTTGGCGGAAAAGCGTCCCGTCCTGCAAAGTTATTCTCCCGAATTTCTGCGCCTCCTTTTGGCGGTCACTTTATCGGCAACACTCATCACCTATGGACTGTATACCACCAACATCCAGACGGTGGAAATTCATCGTACCGGAAATCTCATCTACTCCTTGCCCATTGCCATGTTTGGTTTATTCCGATACCTTTATTTGGTGATGGAAAAAGGTTTTGGTGAAAATACGGTGGCGGATATTCTCAAAGATGGCGCCATGCTGAGCATCTGCGGTATTTATGTGGCTGTCGTGGCCTTGCTACTGGTTTATTGAAAGCCCGATATGATTCTTTCCTCCACCATACCTGGGCCATCGGAAAAACCGGCCCAGCGCCCTAATAAAAGCACAGCTCGGGTCTTGTGGGCGCTCTTTTCGCTGTTCATAGTCTATGGCACCACTTTTCCTTTTAGTTTCGATTTGGAAGCCTTGTCCATAACGGAAATGCAACGACGAGTCAATTGGAGTCCGTTCAGCGGACTGCCGGACATGGTACAGAATATTCTCTTGTTCATGCCCTTCGGCTTTCTGGGGTACTTTTCCCTTATCCATAAAAGTTCCCGGCTACGAAAACTGGCCATTGTCCTCCTGGGTGCGGGCCTTAGCTTATCCGTTGAATTTCTGCAAATCTTTTCTGGGAACCGTTGGCCGGCTTTGGCGGACCTGCTTACTAATACAGCTGGAACAGCAGTGGGCTTGACCATGGGTCTCCTGCTCAAGAAATCAGTATTGGGTTTCAAGTCGCATCCGCTGAGCCGCCGGTTCTTAGATGCGCCGTCGGCTTTTCCCGCTTTGGTGTTTATCCTCCTGGTAGTAGCAGGAATTTGGGAACCCTTCGATTTTTCCTTGGATATCGGGGGCATCTGGAATCATGTCAAACCGATTTTGCACCATCCCTTCCATTTCTCCTTGCCAGATGAAGATGTATTTGCCTGTATACAATTTCTGTTGGCTTCTCTCTTTCTGTGTAGGGTGTTCCAGGAATCGGGTTGGCATCGGCCTGCCACGGCAGGCTTACTGGTGCTGTTCCTGGCCGGGATTAGTTTAGAAGCCAGTCAGTTCATCATTGTCTCGCGCTATCCGGAAGTGCAGGACGTTCTGGTCGGCATGATGGGTACGACGCTAGGCGCGATACTTTTCCACTTTCCGGGATTCCGGGAACGCCCACGGATGTGGAGCCTGACCAGCGTACTGGGAATTTTTTCGGCCTCCATGGTTCGATCTTTACACCCCTTTCAATTTAAAACCAGCCCTACCCATTTTAACTGGATTCCGTTTCGGCCCCAATACGAGGCCACTACGGCTGCGGCCTTGGGTAACTTCTTGGCGAATGGGATGGTTTATTTTCCGATAGGGTTCCTGATTGGGTACTTTTTTCCAAAAGCAAGGCAAGCTACAAATGTGGCACTTATCATTTCCGGATGTATTGCTCTGATTTTGGAAACCGCGCAAGGCTGGGTCGTAGGGCGTTACTCGGATGTTACCTCGGTATTTGGAGCATTGTTGGGAAGCCTTCTGGGCAGCTTAGTATTGACCCGGGGTTGGCCGGCCTTTACGGAATATATGCGTCAAGATGAGGACCAGCAGGTTTGAAGTAGGATTGGATTCAGCATGAAATCGGATATACTGATCACGGGTGGCGGAATCGTGGGGCTGGCCACTGCCTGGCACCTCTTACAGCGTTTTCCGGATCGAAAAGTGCTGGTGTTGGAAAAAGAAGGTGGAATAGCGCGCCATCAAACTGGGCACAACAGCGGCGTCATCCACTCCGGCATTTATTACAAACCCGGAAGCTACAAGGCCAAACTTTGTCGCACCGGGTATGTGGATATGGTGGCATTCTGTAGAGAAAATCAGGTGCCATTTGAATTGTGTGGCAAATTGGTGTTGGCCACATCTCCTGCAGAATTGCCCATGCTCGCTACGTTGCGCCAAAAAGCGGAAGCCAACGGGCTGGTAGGCGTTACTGAGTTGGCGGCCGAAGCGATTGCCGAGGTTGAGCCCCATGCAGTAGGACTTCGTGCGCTGCGTGTCCCAGAAACTGGCATTGTCGATTATGTGCGGGTGTGTGAAAAGCTGGTGGAAAAGATTAAGGCCAATGGTGGTGAGATCCATCTAAGCACCCGTGTGGAAGCCCTTCGCAATGTGCCGCATGGAAAAGTCGTCCGAACCGGAGAAGGTGAATTCGAAACGGAATTTTTCATCAATTGCGGTGGCTTGATGAGCGACCGCGTCGCCAGACTCGATGGGCTAGAGCCGGGTATCAGCATCGTTCCCTTTCGCGGGGAATACTTTGATCTGGTGCCGGCGGCGCAGGGGTTGGTAAAAAACCTTATTTATCCGGTGCCGGATCCAGCCTTTCCTTTTTTGGGGGTACATTTTACGCGCATGATAGGCGGCGGCATCGAGTGCGGGCCCAACGCAGTGTTGGCATTCGAGCGCGAAGGTTATAAAAAAACGGACTTCAATCTAAAGGATCTCGTGGAGATTTTAGCGAATCCCGGTTTCCGCAAATTGGCCGGAAAGCATTGGCGGATGGGCCTCGGGGAGTTTCACCGCTCCTTTTCCAAGTCTGCGTTTGTAAAAGCGCTGCAGCACCTGGTTCCCTCTATTACTTCGAAAGGTCTGGTACCCGCTGGCTCGGGTGTGCGCGCGCAGGCATTGCGTCCGGACGGCTCACTTGTCGACGACTTCTTTTTTGCAGAAGGGGAACGCAGCCTGCATGTGTTGAATGCCCCATCCCCAGCTGCCACGGCTTCGCTGGCGATTGGAAAGGAAATCGTATCGCGTTATGCTGCACGAAAGGCTTGAAATGTCATTGGCACGGTGAAGGTGAGATCACCTGGTACCAAAAAGCGGCAGCAAGCCACCAGAGAGATTGGCCTGCCAGGAAAGATTGGAAGTAATATGAGCGCGGGCTGCCTGTCCCATCTCTGCAACCAGCGCCGGGTTTCCGAGCAGTTTTTCCACGCAGGTCCGGAAGGCTTCCGCCTCTTCGGCAATGAGCAAATCCCGACCCGCTTCAGCATGGATACCGCCCAAGGCTTTGGGACTTACAACCACTGCTTTTCCGCAGGCCATGGCTTCGAGCACCTTGTTCTGCATTCCCCTGGCGATGCGGAGGGGAACCACTACCACATGGGCCTTGGCTTGTTCTTGGCGCATGTCCTCGACGAATCCTGTGACCGTAACACCTTCGATACGGCCGAGAGCCTTTACCTTGTGACTGGGGTTGCTGCCCGCAATGATGAACCGGGCCTGGGGAAAAGTTTTCCGCAATGAAGGGAAAACTTCCTGCGCGAACCAGGACACACCCTCTTCATTGGGAAAATAGTCCATGGCGCCGGTGAATAGGATTCTTCCCGGCTCATAGGGTTCTGGACGGGGGGAAAAGAAGGAGGTATCCACGCCGTTACCCATGGAAAAAAGTTGGCCTTGGCCACCCAAATCCTGAAACAATTTTAGTTCGGCAGGAGTGATTAAAAAAGCGGCCAAGGCGGACTTGGACACTTTTTTTTCAAATGCCAGCATCCGCAGCGACTCCAGTTTATAAAACCAGGCTAGGTAAAACGGCATGCGTTCAGCGTAATTGTCCCACTTATGGGAATCAACATCGCAGAAATCAATGACAGTTCGACTGAGAAGTGATACAGGAATATATTGGGCCATTTGGCCGGAAAAAATGAAGATCTTTTCATGAGCGTGTTCGGCCAAGAGCTTATGGATAGCGCGCTGCATGCCCCCATGCGTATAGAGGGCTACGCTTAAAGGTTTTCGCAAGATAAAACCCGAGATCATTTTCGCCAGTTTAAACCAGGGACTTCGCTCGAATACCGACACGGTTTTGCAAATGGCCCCAAGTTTGGCCAGGTAATTTTTATCCAAAGGGGAATCGATAAAACAGACAAGGTCGATTTCAAAATACTGCGATAGGTAAAGCAATTCATGGTAGGAGCGGATCTTGTCGCCCTTGTTTGGTGGGTAAGGGATGCGATGAGCAATAAAAAGGAGTCGGGTCATGGCAAGAATCGATTGAGTAGGGGGCCAACTATTTTAGAGGTCCATAGCGGCTGCCGGGACCAAAGCTTTAGGAATAGGGCGAGCTTGGGATTGGATGGGTTGAAATCCGGCAGGTGGGTCTGGGTATTGAAAATATATTGGAAGGGCAGTGTATAGGGTTCGAATCCCATGTTCTTTTTGAAATCAAACGAGCCACTGCCGCGCCGGCTCTTGCCGAAATCGAATTCCCGACAACCTCGTTTAAGCCCGTGGCACATTAAGGCGTAATACATGTAATTGTTGGCACCGGTGGATCCGGCTTCATTCAGAGAACCGGAAAAATAAGGATTGCAGATATTCTTGAAATAGAAGGTCATGACGCCACAGAGAGCCCGACCATTTTGCATTACAAAGAGGATATCCGCGTGTTCGCCCATCTCCTCCATGATGATGCGGAAGAAGGATTTAGGAAAAGCCGGCGTTCCCAGTTTTTTGAGATTGATGGCGGAAAGCTCCCACAAGCGTTCCCAATCTTTATTGATGATATAGGTCAAGCCGTAATTGGTCATAGCCTTTCTCACTGTGGCGCGAGATTTACGCGGGATGGATTCCAGACAAGCTGCTTCACTTGCTGGCAGAGCCTTGGCAAATTTTACGTGAAGATCCGTGCCCGGCAAGTTGAGCCCAGTTGGATGGGTGTTGCGCAGATGCACCATGCCCGCATTCGTTTGTTGCGCGAGCCTCGTGCACTCTCCCTGCAGCACTTCCGAGGTGGCCGAATTGTCTGTGAGCATGCCTCCGTAGGCGGTATAGGGGAGCGAGTACAAGCTAGTCCGCCCCGACAGTCCACGCACCCGGCTCAGACTCACGACTCCGCGGACCTGGCTGCTTTCGAGGGAAGCAATATGGTAGTAGGGGCGGCGAAAACTTTTCCAAAGGATATCCAACCAGCGAGTGGTGTGGAATACAGTCCCGGCAGGATGGTTTTCCACAAATGCGTCCCAGGCGCTCCGGGCAGTAACTGGCATTGGATTTTCCTGGGTCCAAATCTGGAGAGGCACGGGGAGTTCCTGGGGAAAAGTGGTCGAACTTGAAATTGAACAATATCAAGGAGAATAGGAAAGATCAAAAGCGGCATGTTTCCAGATTATTATTTCCATGTTTGTCGAAATTGTTTACAGCGTCGTATCACAAACCGAAATTCCTGAAGGAACCAAGTGAAGGGAAGTTGTTGAGAGAGTTCAAAAATCCTAACTTTTCACTTACCCGGCAGAAAATTACGGATCGAGGTAGACGAATGGCCAATAGAATGAATGTTTGGTGGGCAGGACGCCGGATAATTCTGGCTCTAGTCCTGACAGCTTCTTCTACTGTTCTGCTTCAGGCGGAGGTCAAAACTCATTTCAGCGAGGAGCGATTCGTCGCCGGCGAAGCCATGCTGCTGGAAGTGCCTCTCGACTCTACTTCCATTCTAAAAGGTGGCTATCCTATTGACTCTGCCGGATTCGCGGACCTTCCCGTTTTGGGACTGCTTGAGGTGGGAGGTAAGACCCGAGCAGAGGTGGAAGAGTACCTGGGCCTAAAACTTGCAAATTATCTGCGGGACACGCATATTCGGGCCCAACCAGCTATCCGTCTAACACTCCTGGGGTTTTGGACTCGGCAGGGACAGTACTATGTGAGCCCCAAAGCCACAGTTTGGGACGCGGCTTATCTGGCTGGGGGCATGGCCGGGGAGCGCACGCTGGATAAAATTACAGTCAGACGAGGCGAACAGATATTGAAGATCAGTTTTCTCGATGAATATTCCCGAGGTAGGACTTTAGAATCGGCCGGAATACACTCTGGAGATATTTTCGTCATGCCCGTGCCCAGAGACAATACCGGAGCCTGGTACTGGTTCACGCAGTCCTTGACAGTGACCGCCCAAGTTGCGACTATCGCTAGCACCCTGCTCACGGTATATATCACCTACTACTTCTTGGATAACAACACCGCACCCCGCTAATGGGTCGGAATGGAACATTGCATGTGTGGCATAGCCGGTAGTATCAACCGAGAGGGTCGCACGCCTGAACAAGGCGTTCTGCAGGCCATGACACGAGCCTTGACCCATCGCGGTCCGGATGAAGAAGGGTACCATATTCGGGAAGGCGTGGGGCTGGGCCAGCGCCGCCTCAGCATCATCGATCTTTCCGGGGGCCGGCAGCCGATTTACAATGAAGACGGCAGCCTCTGCGTTGTTTTCAACGGAGAGATCTTCAACTACATCGAACTCCGCGAAATTCTCATCAAACACGGCCATGCCTTTGCCACGCATACGGACACGGAAGTTATTGTGCATGCCTATGAGCAGTATGGCATGGATTTCCTCAACCATTTGAACGGCCAATTCGCCATCGCCCTGTGGGATGCGAAAAAACAGAAATTGATCCTGGCCCGGGACCGCGTAGGCATCCGTCCGCTTTTTTATGCCACGGCTCCGGACGGGGCGCTTATTTTTGCATCAGAAATTAAATCCCTCTTTCAATATCCCGGTATGCGCGCCGAAATCGATCCCGCCGGAGTGGGCCAAACCTTCACCTTATGGGTCAGCGTTCCACCCCGCACCGTGTTCAAGGGCATCCAGGAATTGCCGCCCGGCCGTTACCTTACCGCTACCCCAGAAGCCGTGCACATCCACCAGTATTGGCATTACCGCTTTCCGGATGCGGGTGAATACGAAGACAAGCCCATTGAGTATTTCACCGAAAGGCTCACGGAAATCCTGTACGATGCCACCACCCTGCAGCTTAGAGCCGACGTGCCGGTGGCCGCCTATCTAAGTGGTGGTATCGACTCGTCCATCATCTCGGCCTTGGTCAAGAAACACCACAACAATTCTCTCATCACGTTTTCCGTGGCCTTCAAGGATGCCGCCTATGACGAGCGCCCCTATCAGATGGAGATGGTGGAGTATCTCAAAACCGATCACCGCATGATAGAAATGGATTATCCGGAAATCGGCACCGCTTTTTCGGACGTGATGTGGTATGCTGAACGCCCCATGATCCGCACCGCACCGGCGCCACTGCTCAGACTCTCGGGTCTGGTCCGAAAAAACGGCATAAAGGTGGTGCTCACGGGCGAGGGTGCTGATGAGATCTTCGGGGGTTACAATATTTTCCGTGAAGACAAAGTACGTAGATTCTGGGCCAGGCAACCGGATTCAAAATTCCGGCCACAGCTGATTTCGTCCCTGTACCATTACATCAACAAAAACCCCCAGGCCCAGGCTTTCTGGCGCATGTTCTTCAAAAAGGGACTGACCGATACGGGTAATCCATATTACTCCCATCTTATCCGTTGGAACAATACTTCGCAGCTGAAAGGGATCTTCGCCGACTCGTTCCGCGACCAGATGGGAACGGAGGAGGAGATACTGGAGGATGTAGCTGCTTATCTGGATCCGGAAATGAAACGTTGGGATCCCCTATGTCGGGCCCAGTATCTGGAAATGGATTTGTTCATGTCCGGCTATCTGCTTTGCTCACAAGGCGACCGCATGATGATGGGCAATTCCGTGGAGGGGCGCTTTCCTTTCCTGGATCATCGCGTGATCGAATTTGCCGCCACCATTCCGCCCAAGTATAAGATCAAAATTCTGACGGAAAAGCATGTGCTCAAGAAGGCCTACGAGAAGCTGCTTCCGGAACGGATTGTAAACCGTCCCAAGCAGCCCTACCGCGCACCCATCAGCCAATGCTTCATTGAAGGCGGTAATTTGTCGGCCGACTTGCTCACACCGGACAAGCTCAAGGAGTACGGCTACTTCAACGTGGAGCAGGCTGATAGGCTTATCTCCAAGGCGCGCAAGAATGCGGAGAAGCAGATCAGCGCCCGTGACGACATGGCCATGGTGGCCATGGTATCCATGCAGTTGCTACACCATCATTTCATTCGTCCGGAAGCAAAGGGAGAGAATTCCCCTCCCTCTAAATGAGCACCTAAACCCGCATAGCCGAGAGGGCGCGGATGTCTCCGACTTCGTCCGGCCAGGTTTCCACCTCAGTCAAGTCCGGGTTTTTCGCCAATTGAGCCGCCAAGGCCTTACCTTGGCCGAGTCCCACTTCAAAACACATGTAGGACCCGGATCTTAAAAAGCGTGGCGCATTTTTGAGAAACTTGGTCAAAATGGAAATGCCGAATACTCCGCCGTTGAAAGCCAGCTGCGGCTCGAAAGCGGAAATCTCCCTTGCCATGGCCGATACCTTTGCCGTGGAAATATAGGGTGGATTGCAGCTCAGTAAATCAACCTGCCCCAGAAAATCCGGTGACTCGAAAGGGACGAGAAGATCGCCTTGCCGGAATTCAGTACGGTCCGAAAGGCCCGTGAACTCGCGGTTGCGGTTGGCCAGATCCACCGCTTCCTGGGAAAGGTCAGCGCCGTAAACGCGCGCCTTGGGTTCATGGTATGCGTAGGCCAGGGCTAGATTACCGCTGCCCGTACACACGTCCACCACCAGCGCTTGACCGCGGCTTTGCACCAAGGTCTTGAGTTTGGCCAGCGCGGCTAGGCCCACGATTTCCGTCTCACGGCGCGGAATAAGCGCACCGGGTCCGGCGATGAGCTCCAATCCGAGAAAACTCTGCCGCTCAGTCAAATGCCCAAGCGGTATCCCGGATTTCTTTTTCTCTAATAGTTCGCGAAGCGCTGCGGCGGCCGGTTCGTTTAAATCATGGAGAGGCGTTTGTCCGGCTTTGACTACGGATACCTGGTTGCCGGAAGCTTTGAGCCATAGGGCCTTGAGCACGGCATCGACAGTCTCCTCGGGCTTGTCGGGCAAGGGTTGCCAAAAAGCTTGGACTTCGGCCAGTAGGTCCGGATATTGGGAAACGGCTATCATGAAGGTGTCCCGGTTAGCAGTCCCTTTTTGCGGATTTTTCCGGTAGCCGTTTTCGGTAATTCAGGAAGGAACACCACTTCTTTGGGTACCATGAAATTCTCTAACTTTGCCAGGCAATGCGCCTTGATTTCCTTTTCTGACAGGGTAACTCCATCGTTCAAGGCAATGTAAGCGCGGATGGCCTCGCCCATGAGTGGGTCCGGAAAACCAAGCACCGCAGCCTCGCGCACGCCCGGAATTCCATGCAAACAATTCTCCACCTCGATAGGGCTCACCTTTTCGCCGCGCGATTTGATGATGTCGTCGTTGCGCCCCACAAAATAAAGGCACCCGTCCTCGTCCATCTTGAAAAAATCCTGGCTGCAAAGGATACGCTCCCAAGGCAATCTGCCCGGTTTGAGCATATGCGCGCTCAGTTCGGGTTGATTCCAGTAGCCTACCATGACATGCGGCCCGCGGATGTATAAGATGCCGGTTTCTCCCGTAGGAACGGGCTTGCCTTCTTCCGAGAGCAGGAAAACTTCGGTGCCGGGGATGGCGCGGCCCACGGAATCCGGTTTCTGAGAGACAAGCTCCGGCTCCAGGTAACATACGCGTTTACACTCGGTCAAACCGTACATGCGGAAGACCAGGGCCTTAGGAAAGATCTCCTGCAGTCTGGGAACGATATCGGCAGGTAGCGCTGCGGCCGTATTGGTGATGCGCCTGACGGAAGGAAAGGCCAAGGGATGCTTGGCGTGCATGCCAAGCAGGGTCATATACACGGTGGGTACGCCCGGAAAAACCGTCACCTCCTGCTCCTTGAGCCGATTCAGAATTTGGGCCGGATAGGTGAAAGAACGCTCCAAGACGAGGGTTGCACCAAGGCGAATGGTCATGAGAAGCTGGTATAACCCGTAGTCAAATGCCAAGGGCAATAGATTCATGATGCGGTCGGTTTCGTCCAGCCGCAGATACTCTATGAGGCTTCCGGCTGTAAAGGTCATGTTTTGATGCGTCATCATCACTCCCTTGGGATTGCCAGTGCTTCCAGAGGTGTAGATGAGGGCGGCCAAATCGATAGCTATGGTGGCCGGATTGGGAACTACGGGTTCCGCGCCTGCCAGGGCGTCGTCGAAAGAGAGGATTTCGAAACCCTCCACCTGGGGCCGATTGCCGGAGCAGAGGATTTGCAGCAAGGAGGGGGCTCGACAGAGCACTTCCGAGAAAACTTTGGCCAGATGGCCGTCCGTGATGAGCGCCTTGGGGGTGCAGTCGTTGAGTATGTATTCGAGTTTGTCGGTCTTGGTTTGCGGATTGACGACGATGAACACTCCGCCGGCCAGAGAAGTTCCGAAGATGGAGATGAGGCATGGCCAGGTATTGTCCATGTAAATGGCGACGCGATCACCGCGCTCCACCCCGGCTTGGCGGAGTAAGCCGGATAACCGTTGGGCGGAATCAAGCAGTGCTGCATAGGTGTAGGGAACACCTTCGATTACCGCAGCCTGCTTCTCCGGAGTTCGTGCCGCAGAAGACAAAAGGCTATCGTGTAGCAATCGCTGGAAAGTATGGCCCATATCCGCTCCTTGAAAATGATGGGAGGGCATTAAGCCTATATTTTTTAAGTATCAGGTGCAAGGATCGGAAGCGATCCGCGCTTGGGTTCACAAGAGAGTCCGCGGACTACATTCGGCTCTGCACCAGAAGCAATCCGGTGGCGGCCTTCTGCCCTTGAAAAGCCCGGTAGATATAAATGCCGGGCTCAAACCTCTTCAATGCGTTTTCATCCAGGGCTTGACCGGCAGCAACACCGTAAAGTTTGGTTCCATTGTTGCGGAACACATCTAACGGAGCCATGCCAATTCGGATTTCCTGAAGCTGGAGTCCGAGTCCGGCGCCGGTACGCGGGAGAATTTTCTGTTTTGGTTTTGGGCTCGCATTTACCGTTGAGGTCAGCAATTGGGCATGGGTAAGTTTATAGATGGCGCCGGATCCGTGCCCGGCCGCATACAAATTTCCGGCTCCATCCGTTCCAAGGGACGAAATGGTTTGGGGGCATTCCCCGATTTGCGTCAATTCATCTTTGATGTACGCTTTGTGCGTGAGGCCCCAGAGGGTGTGGCCTCCATAATCGGCAAAAATATAGACGCCGTTGAATCCGGACCCGGCAGCACCATGGAAAACATACCCGCCTATGATACACGCGGATTGGGCACGCCCTAATGCGGCGACAGGTGGTAGAAAGGAGGACGGCGTACAGGAAGCATTGAAGGCACAAACATCCCCTTCCACGTCGCTCCATCCGTAATTACCACCATTACGTACTACGTCGATTTCCTCCCGGCTGGACAAGCCGACATCCCCTACCCAGAGGTCGCCTGTGGCCGCATCGAAGTTGAAGCGAAAGGGATTGCGCAGGCCAAAGGCGAAAATCTCTTTTTTGACGGCGGGATCGGTATTATTGGCAAATGGATTGTCAGAGGGGATGGAATAACCTTGTCCAGACAGAGGAGCATCGACGTTGAGCCGCAGGATTTTTCCGAACAGGGAAGTCTTCCTTTGCGGTTCCCGGAAATTTTCCCCGTCGCCTAATCCAAAATAAAGGTATCCGTCAGGGCCGAAGGCCAAACTGCCGCCCTTATGCCCTTGCGAGTTTGCCTGGTCAATGGTAATGATGCGGCGGGGCGGGTTTCCTGAATCTTTGAGGAAGGTATTGTCCGCGGTCCTCTCATCCACTGCCGAGGATTCGACACCGGCTGCGTTGGCGGGATTGTAGTGTACATAGTACTTGCCGTTCTGGGCAAATTTCGGGTGGAAGGCCACGCCGAGAAGTCCCATTTCGTTTAGGCCCCGGCGCACGGACAAGGACACGAAAAGTTTCTTGGTATTGAGTGCGCCTTCCTTTTGCAGGACATAGAGATTGGCCGTGGGTGTTTCCCTACCTTGCTCAGCCGCAAGGAGAACGCCGGGATGGCCTGGAATCTCGCCCACCCAGATTGGAAGGTTCAGACGATTGGCAACATTGGTTTCAAAAACTGGAGTACAAGTGACACCAGTGGGAATGGCCGCAGTAGCTATGCCCGTGATGGCAAGAAGTGCCTGGGTAAAACAGAAACTCTTTAGCATGAAGTATCCTTTAATCCATCAAGGGCTTATCCGCCCCAGTCCGTTGGTCATCACATTTGGGTCTGAATCCAGTTTAGTGCCCGGTTTGGTGCCAAAAGCGAAAACGGGCGAATGGGTTATATCGCTTCGGCGATTGTTATGCAACTGAGACGCGGCTTTTTTCCTGTGCGTGCCATTTTTGTTTTCCATCAGGATTGGGCTCCCGGAGTCGAATTCAAAAGCGCCCAAATCCAAAAGTCCATGTACTGCCCGGGGCTTACCTGCACCGAGCGAAAAAAATTCAAAAGTGGGAACCAGGCTGAATCCTTGCGCACTATCGAAAGCTTTCCCTTTATCGATAGCGGGGGACGTGGACAATATGTGGTAATCGAACGCCGTCCTATTTGCGAACCCGGGGTCGGCACTTGGCAGGAGCAGGTTGTTCGTGGTATCAGCAGTACCAGTGTACATGGTGCCGTGGCCCACGAAAAGGTTATTTCCAAATTTGGCGTTACGGGTTCCGGTCGCCACCCGTATGAAATTCCCTCCCGTCATATCATTGACGAAGGTGTTGTTGTAGATGAACAAATCATTTGGTGAGTTGGTAAGGCCCTCGGCCCCGTAAGAGACCAGCGTGGAATTGTCGCTAAGTGGGCTTTGCTGAAACACATTACCAATAAGAAAGGATGTTCCGCCGTTGGGCAAGTCCACGGAATAGCTGGCGGTGCCATTCAGTCCGTCAAGAATCCGGTTGTAGAGAAGGTAGTTGGCATTCGCCCGGCTTTTCACTTCATGGCCGATACGTGCTTCATGGCTGTAGCAAAAGCGTAATGTGAAACTTTTGACGTTGGAGATATAAATGTTGTGGCTTTGTCCATCACCAAATCCATTGCTAGCAAATTCGGAATATTCGATCATTACTTCGCTGGCAGTCCCGCCCCCGCCCAAAATCCCATCTTCGTTTCCATGAAAATAACAATGGCGGACAGTAAGGTTGTCCCCTTGCTGGCGGATTCCTGCCCCGTTCTGATCCGGTACCGTGGCTCCGGAAAATTCGATATTTTCGACCACGGTATTTTTACCGGATATGACCCAGATGGCTTTGCCTTCCGCACTTTTGCCTCCGGCGTCCAGATGGGCAAACTTGGCGGTTCCTTTGAGGACAAGATTATTCTTGGTCCAGCTCGCCACATCACCCTGGTAAAGACCCGGTTCGATCAAAACGGTATCACCGTCTTGGACATTGGCCAACACAGCACTTGGTACGCTGTACAATTTTCCTGGTCCAACCGGCAATGTTCGGGCAAAAGCGCAAATGCAAAAATGGCAGGCAAGCGTCGCGGCCAGACAAGTGATTTTGTACTTCATAGTCCAGCTCCCGATGGGTTCAAACATTATACCTTCGCGAGGGCAGGACTACAAATTCTTTTCCACTTTTTTCTAGTTTTCGAATCCATGTGCGGGCTTTTAGGAATAGTGAGCCGACATCCGATCCCGGGAGGCCTGGACACCATCCGAAAAATGAACCGAACCCTGCGCCATCGAGGTCCGGACCAAGAAGGTGTTTTCCTCAACGAGGATGGCAACATTTCCCTGGCGCACAACCGATTAAGTATTCTCGATTTGTCAGATGCAGGCCGTCAGCCCATGAGTGATGGGGAAAAGCGCTTTACCATTGCTTTCAACGGCGAAATCTACAACCATCACGAAATCCAGGCGGATTTGCGTCAACGGGGCCATCCGTTTCGCGGTCGTTCCGACACAGAAGCCCTGCTGTATGCTTACAAGCAGTATGGTTCCGGATGCGTGGATCGCCTGCGGGGTATGTTTGCCTTTGCCGTGCACGATCAAAATGACGGAAGCGTATTCGTAGCCAGGGACAGGCTGGGCATCAAGCCGCTTTACTATGCCGAACTCGAAGGCACCTTGATTTTCGCCTCAGAATGCAAAGCTATTTTGGCCTATCCCGGTTTCGACCGAACCATGGATCCGCAAGCCCTGTCGGATTATTTTTCCTTGATGTATATTCCCTCGCCCAAAACCATTTACCAAAAGATTCGAAAGCTTCCGGCCGGGTACTGGCTCAAAGTAACAAGAGACGGGAATGTCCGCCTGCAAAAATACTGGGACCTAGAGTTTCTGGATGATTCGGAATATGGAAGGGAAAAAGATATTGCCACTGCACGACAGGAGCTTCTCGCAGCCCTGGAAGATGCAGTGAAGAGCCACATGGAAAGCGATGTTCCCCTGGGAGCATTTTTAAGCGGTGGCGTGGATTCTGCCGCCGTAGTTGCTTTGATGTCCAAGAACTCTACGAAGCCGGTACTCACCAACACTGTCGGATTCAGCAACAAATCATATGACGAGACACCTCAAGCCAAGGAGACGGCCGATTTTTTTAAGACCCGGCATAAGGCCTTTACGGTCAAGCCCGATGCGGTCGGAGTGCTTGAAAAATTGGCTTGGCATTTCGATGAACCTTTCGCGGATTCTTCCATGATCCCCAGCTATTATGTATGCCAGATGGCAAGGCAATCCGTGACCGTTGCCCTTTCCGGTGATGGTGGGGATGAAAACTTTGCCGGCTACCGGCGATACTTCTACGACCGGTTGGAAAACCGCGTCCGCAATGTGTTGCCAGCATTTTTGCGTACGCCCGTATTTGGAGCCCTTGGGGCCGTCTATCCAAAGGCTGATTGGCTACCGCAGCCTCTAAGGGCCAAAACCTTGCTTCGCAATCTTTCCTTCCCGCCCATGCAGGGTTATTTCACGAGCATGTCCCATTTCCTCCCCAAGATGAAGGCGTCGCTCTTTTCTCGCGACCTCGTTTCGCGGCTGGGCGGATATGATTCGTTATCGGTATTCGCCGATCATTGGAACCGGTGTCAAAGTCAGGATCCCCTTTCCCGCGTCCAATATTTGGATTTCAAAACCTATTTGGTGGATGACATCCTCACCAAAATGGATCGTGCCAGTATGGCGGTATCCCTGGAGGTACGGGTTCCGATTCTGGATCATAAATTAGTCGAGATGGCCGCTCGCATACCCTCCGCTTGGAAACTGCACGGCAAAGTTTCCAAATCCATTTTCAAAGACAGTTTACGGAGCCTATTGCCGGAATCCGTATTCACTCGGCCCAAATCGGGTTTTTCCATTCCCATAAAGGAATGGTTCCGCACCGATCTGAGGGAGTATTCCCGCGATACCTTGCTGGCAGCCAATGGCATTTGCACTTTGGGCCTTTTTCAGAAACCCTATGTGGAAAAGCTACTCCGGGAACATCAGTCCAGTTTACGGGATCACAGCTTTCCGCTTTTTGCCTTGCTGTCCTTCGCCTTATGGCATAAACAATTCGGGTCTGAATCTTCCCAAAAATCAGAGCCGCCTGGAGCTCCAGGCTCATATGGGAGAGGGCTATGAAAATCCTCCATGTTCTCGATCATTATCTACCGCTTTTCAGCGGCTATACGTTCCGGAGCAGTTACATCCTCAGGAACCAGAAGGCTGTTCTGGGGCTGGAACCGCTGGTGGTTACTTCCATGAAGCAGGGCCCAACTGAATCACCGGTTGACAATATGGAAGGCATGCGCATCTACCGTACGCCCGCTTCCCTTTCGCCAAGACTTGCTGGGCAAGTTCCGGTACTCCGCGAGTGGCTGCAAATGAAGGCTTTGGAAAAACGCATTCTCGAAGTCGCGGCTATCGAAAAACCCCAGGTACTGCATGCCCATTCCCCAGTCTTAAATGCCTGGCCGGCCATTTGGGCGGGAAAACGGCTGGGGATTCCTGTGGTTTACGAGATTCGCGCTTTCTGGGAAGATGCCGCCGTGTCCCATGGAAGCACCCGGGAAGGCAGTCTGCGTTATCGGGCGACACGTGCTTTCGAGACCGGTGCCTGCAATCGAGCCGCGGCGGTGGTCACCATTTGTGAAGGCCTCCGCCGTGGTCTGCTCGCCAGGGGCATAGCCCCCGAAAAACTTTTCGTATTAGCCAATGGGGTCGACGCCCAAAATTTTCTGCCTCCCGCTCCGGCCGTGGAATTGCGGAAAAAACTGGGACTGGAGGGCAAGCGGGTGCTGGGCTTCGTAGGCAGTTTATACCGCTATGAAGGTCTCAGTTATCTGCTCAAAGCCATCGCCCTATTGGCCACACGCCGGACTGACGTGCATTGCCTGATAGTCGGTGGCGGTTATGACAATGAGGAGGAGGAACTCAGAAACGAGGCGCGACAATTGGGAATCGCCGACAAGGTCATCATACAGGGTAAGGTACCTCATCGGGACGTTAACGACTTCTACTCCCTCATCGATATTCTGGTTTATCCCCGCGTCAAATCCCGGCTCCTGGATCTCGTCACGCCCCTCAAACCCCTAGAAGCCATGGCCATGGAAAAAGCGGTGATGGGCAGCGACGTGGGTGGAATTAAGGAATTGATCGAAGACGGCAAAAACGGCATATTGTTCAAAGCGGACGATGCAGTCAGTTTGGCGGATCATGCCCTGGCTCTGCTTGAGGATCCGGTCCGCATAGTCCAATTGGGAAAGACGGCGCGACTTCATGTCGAGCGGGAGCGATCGTGGAGCAAGCTGATTGAGGTGCATGCATCGGTATACCGTTCCGTAGGAGCGATGAGTCCTTGAAGGTGCTCCTCACCGTGGATCTGGAATTCACGGGAATGAACCTGCATGAGCGGGATTCGTCCTATCGCATTCCTCCTAGTACCATGGACTGTCTCGTCGGTGGAAAGCCCTATGGACTCCCATTCATACTGGACACCTTAAGCAAATATGATCTGGAGGCCACATTTTTTGTGGAACCCTTGGCCCAATTCTATTTCGGCCCGGAAGCCATGGCTGTAAACATCAGTCGCATCCACGATCATGGGCAGGATATTCAATTGCACATGCACCCATCATGGCTGGTGTTCGAAGATGGCCGACCGCATTCTGATCGCCTCTGCGAATATACCCTTGACGAGCAGACTCGCATGCTCGCGTTGGGCCTAAAGATTTTGCGCGAGCATGGTGCCTCACCAACGGCATTGCGGGCGGGAAATTTTGCCGCCAACAACGACACCTACCGTGCCATGGCAAACAACGGCCTGCGACTGGCTTCCAATTTCAACTATGCTTATTTGAAGTCCATTTGTTTCGTGGATTCCCCAGAAGCAGCCAATGATATCTTCCGAGTGGGTGAAGCGGTCGAGATTCCCATGACCAACTACCTCATTCGCGATCCGCGCCGCCTGCTTCGGTATGCGCCAAAGCCGTTCCAGATTAGCTGCACTTCTTGGCATCATACCCGTTTCATGCTTGATTACGCAGCTCGAAACGAGTACCAGTACCTGACCGTGCTACTGCATAACTTTGAATTTCTGGATCGCAGACATCCGGATTGGATGAATCGCCCCTTTCGAAAAAACGATAGACTGGTGCACAATTTTGAGGCGCTATGTGGGCATTTGGCGGCGAATCGGGATCGGTACTCGACGACCACCTTTGCCGCGGTGGGAAGGGATTTGACCGACGGCAAGGCCTTGAAGGGCTCCAGCATTGGACCAGAGGCCGGGTATCCAAAGCTACCTGGATTTTACCTGCCACTCTGAGGTCAACGCATTGCATATCCTCACCCTAACCTCCCTGTTTCCCAATTCCTCGCAACCCAATAAGGGCGTCTTCATCCGGTCAAGGATGGAAAATTTTACCCGAAAATTCGGGCATGCCTGGACCGTGGTTGCGCCCGTGCCCTGGTTCCCGGCGCTTCCCTTTCGGGTAAATCCTAAGTACGATCTTTTCGCCAGCATCCCAAAAGTGGAGAATCCTTGGGGCTACCCGATTCACCATCCTCGCTATCTGGTCACGCCTAAGATCGGTATGCGTTTCTATGGGACTTGGATGGCCAGTGGCATCCGCAAGGTGATCAGGGACATCCACGAGCGCCATCCCATCGACGTATTAGACGGCCACTATATCTTCCCGGACGGAACGGCCGCCACTGTCTTGGGCGCAGAACTAGGCATTCCGGTAATCCTATCGGCCCGTGGATCGGACTTAAGCCAGTATTCCCAATTTAAGCATATTGTTCCCCGGCTACGTCAAAACCTGGCCGCGGCCAGTAAGGTGATTTGCGTTTGTACTGAGCTTGCGAATAAAGCCAAGGCGCTTGGTGCGCCTCCGGAAAAGGTTTTAGTGGTGGGTAACGGTGTAGACACCTCCATTTTCAGGCGCCGTGATCAAAACGAAGCCAGGGCGATACTGGGAATTCCCTCGAAGGATCGGCTGTTCCTCTCAGTTGGAAACCTGACGGAACTGAAGGGTTTTCATCTTATCCTGGAAGCTTTTGGCCGATTGCAGGAGCCGGGCCTCCGCATGGCCGTGGTTGGTGAAGGCCCCCAGGCCCCTGAATTGGAACGGCTGGCGTGCAGCCCTGGCCTACGCAATAAGGTAATGCTTCCGGGGAGGGTCTTACATCGGGATCTGCCACTGTGGTATAGCGCTGCTGATTTTTTTGTGATGGCGAGTTCGCGGGAAGGATGGCCCAATGTCCTCTGCGAGGCTCAGGCCATGGGGCTTCCCGTCCTCTGCACCAGAGTTTGGGGTGTTTCAGAAATCGTTACCAATCCTTCCTTGGGTATCCTTATCGGAGAGCGGACGCCGGATGCCCTTTACGATGCCATGATGGGAGCCTTAAGGGAAAATTGGAATAGAGGACATATTGAAGCCGTGGGTCGGATCCGCACCTGGGATAAAGTATCGGAAGAATTGCAGGAAATATTCCAACCGGTTGCGAAAGGTGGGAAAGGACCGTGAGAGACCTGTTGGTAGTTGCCATAAATATGGTAGGTATAATTGGCGCCCTTTGGAAAGCCGAATACGCTGTGGCTTTTTACATGTTCCTTACCTTCAGCAGACTCCAGGATTTTGCTTATGGATTCGCCACCACTCAACCCTGGTCGCAACTGGCCGCCGGGGCCACCTTGTTCACCATGCTAAGGACCGGCATCTTATTCCCATGGAGGGATTCGTGGATCAATCGAACCGTTTTGGCGCTGGCTATTTGGATCACATTCACTTCCTCCATTGGCATTTCCCCGGCTTTCAGCTGGGAGATCCTGTCTCAATTCCTAAAAGTGCTGCTCATGTTTTTTGTCGCCGGCAGAATCATCGACTCTCCGAGGAAGGTCAAAATCCTGCTTCTGGTGGTGATGGGAGCCTTTGTTTTCCACGGCATAAAATTTGGACTGTATGGATTGATGAAAGGATTCCCCCATAACTTACTTGGCCCAGGGGGTCAGATGGCGGACAACAATTCTTTCGGCATGGTCATGGCCACCACTTTCCCGCTTATACTCTTCGCTTTCAATCAATGGCACAAGTCTGGAAGGATTGCGTTACTCGTCTATCTCCCCATGCATTTTTCCGCCATTATCTGCACCTATTCCCGTGGTGCCTTTGTGAATCTGGCACTAGGGAGTATGGTGCTGCTTTTCTTTTCCAGACACCGTATCCGCAATATGATTCTGTTTCCGATCCTGATCGCCTCCGCAGTTCCACTTCTCCCTCAGGCATACTGGGATCGTATGGCCACTATCAAGGACACGGGCGAAGATATGAACAAGACCTCCAATGCCAGCAGGATGATGCTGATACAATACGGGCTCAGCCTATTCAAAAAGAACGCTCTGCTCGGTGCCGGGCACGGGGCGTATATGCTGGCGGCCTATCAGGATTTGGGGCCCGGCCATGAGCATTTTACGGAACACTACCCCCATAACGCTCTTATCCTGATAGGGGTGGAAGCAGGGGCGCTGGGGCTGATTCTGCATGTGCTCCTGTCCGTTCTGGCCATAGTTGGCGTCGCCCGGCTTGCCGTGGACAAATGGTTGACCGATAAATTGCCAATGCTGAATTCCTTGGCGCGCGCTCTTCTGGCCGCCAATGTGGGCTATTTCGCCAATTCCCTATTCAACAATTATCCCTATCATGAATTGGGATATTTTTTATTGTTGCTATCCAGTTGTTTGATAATCATGGTTGGCCGTCTCAAAGCCAGGTATGGTTCCCAAAAAACCGCCATTCCCGGGAAGAATTCTCCCGCATTGGACGGGCCTTACCCAATGCCATCCTCTTGATTTTGATTCCTATTTCGGCTAGAATCTGTGCATCCCCAGATTGGAAACCACATGTCTAAAATTACACGAATCCCGATACATTTCCGGCATGTAGGCATACTTTGTGCCATTACCACTATTTCTGTCTCCGCCTTGAAAATCCCCATTACTCTAAAAGAGTTCCATGGCGTGGCCCGCAATGGGGAGCCTGTCGTGACCGGAATTCCTTTGCCGAAGGGCGTTTACACCGATCCCAGTAAATTCCGCATACAAGGTACTACGCTTTTCCAGACTACACCCTTGGTGCATTGGCCCGATGGATCGATTCGGTGGCTGCAAACCCAGTTCATGGGCACGGTCGGCGCCGGCCAGGAAATCAGGTATTTCCTTACCGATGACAATGCTGCCGCGCCAGTGGCTGGAACATTATCCGTTACAGAGAATGCGACACATGTGATTGTCAACACCGGGAACTTGCAATTCAAAGTCAAGAAAACCGGCGGCTTCAATCTATTCGATGAAGTGATCTTGGATGGCTTCACTCTGGTTTCACCCAGCTCGGAAAATGGCGTGCGCATCACGGCGGCCAGCCAGAGCTTGCTTTTTAAAAGCGCGGGCGAGGATAGCGCCTACACCGTAACGATATTGGAAAAGGGACCAGTTCGCACCTGTATCCGGGTGGATGGCTACCATGGCAATGTGGTGGCGAAAGATCATGGTTTCTATGATTACTCTTGTTTCATCTACGCCTATGCCGGCAAGAGTTATGTGCTTGTGAGTTATGTGCTGGCCAATGCTCCTTATTGGACTCCCCGGGGCCCGCTCAAGTTTACGGATTTAAGTTTACGCACCAAGGTCAATTTGGATGCAGCCAAGACCTTGACCCTTTTCGGTGCCGCGCAAAGCTCGGGGGTCATGGGGGCAAAAGGTGAAATCACGCAGGTATCGGCAACAGCCTACACCTCTTCCCAGGGCAACGGTACCAAAGCCTTGGGATGGCTGGATGTGAGTGATGCCAATCGCGGCGTGGCAGTGGGTATCAAACAATTCTGGGAATATTTTCCTAAGGCCCTGAGTACTGATTTGGCAGGTAACGTAGACGTTTCTCTTTTCCCGGCATTGAGTGGTAATGTCTATTATCTGCAGGATCTGGCCAAGAAGGAACATCAAGCAATGTTCTATTTTCATACTGGAAGCGCCACAGCGGCCGATGTCCAGGGTGTGATGGGGGGAATGCTGAACCATCGGTTGGTGCCGACAGCTCCGGTAAAATGGTACAGCGACACCAGGGCCGTGCTTGGTGATTTGGCGGATACCCGATCAGCCATCACCCATCCCTCGCTGCCGTTAGTGAACGCTCATATCGGAGATGCCACCCATTGGACGGAAGGGTGGTATAATTTTGGCTATGACGTCTATTTGAACGATGACAACGCCCGGGAATTGTTCCACGACGAAAGCACTGTTTTTTTCCACTCTCTAAATCCTCTTGACTACCTAAAATGGGAAGCATCCACGCGTGTGGAAGGCCTGAAGCCATACCATTTACATCGTGACTTCAAGACCCTGGAGTTGTTTTTCAGTAGAAGTGACCCCAAGGTGAATCCCGGCAACATGGGCCATGCCAATTATTTCCGTTCTCCTGCAGGTCCCCGGCTGGAAACCTTACCGTCCGATGCGGTCCATTGGGGAGCGGGTACGCTGGCTACGCAAAAAGGGTGGACCAGCTTTCCGGAGGGCTGGTTGGTCCAGAATATTGAACACATGGACGTGAAGCATATCCTCGACTGGTATTGTTTCACAGGGGATTACTTTGCCAAGGACATCATTCGTGAAGCAGGCGAGTACCGGGGTGCGTTCACCATCATCTACTATAATTCCTGGGTCAAGCCGGGAGATGAGCCGAATGTCAATCGGGTGGTGGCCGCATCAGGATATAATATGGCTGCCTACTATATGGTCTATCCTACCCCGGCAAATCTGGCCGCCATCACCAACTCGCTTGGTCAATATTGGCTGAGGGCTCCTGGCTTGGACGGATTTTTCCAGACCTTGGAAGGCACCGATCCCATTTCCGGGTTTCAGGAAGGCATGGCCGCTCATACCGGGGGACTATTGTATGAAGTAAGCGGCGCAGAGGTATTCAAAACGGCATTGGAGAAAACCGGCCCAACTTGGTTGAACAAGGTTGTGAAAACCAACGGTTATATTCCTTATCGCCACACGGGCCCTAATACCGATACGACCGGACTTCCCTCGGTTGCAACGACCCAGCAGTCCATGTACCGCAACATCGATGGGGGAATGACGCTGGTCCAGCATCTGACCGCCTATAATGAGATATTTACCCGTCTCAAACTTACAGAGGCAGCCATGGGTAAACAGTCATTTTGGGGTCGTGACCAGCCTTATATGCAAAAATTTTATTTGGCTATTGATAATCCTGGCCAGCTTTCCCTGAATCCCATGCCGAACGTGATTGCTGCCATGAAGGACAGTACGTCGTATATGTCCGGCATTGGGCCCCGTCCCAAGGTCAGCAGGCGCCTTGTGTTAGAAGGACCAACCACGCGCGCACCGGGGAATACGTACTTCACCTATTCAGTCGATGCCGGTTCATCGGGTGTAAACGTGGAGTTAACCATCTTTACCCTTAGCGGAAAGTCTGTCAGGACGCTGGTCCAAGGGCGCAAGGCGAAAGGAACTTATTTTGCCTTTTGGGATTGTAAGGACTCGTTGAACAGCCTAGTCTCCCATGGGACCTACTATGCCCTACTTAAATTCAATCAGTCGGTAACGGATAGGGCTGTATTTACCTTAAATCCCTAAACTGTTTTGCTAGTTCAAGCCGATTCGGTTGAGCTTTTTTCCATTGCCTAGGTTTTGTACTTTTCCGCTCCGTATGCGAGTGACTCTGCTAGCCTATTCTTTTCCACCCTTGGGCGTGATAGGGGGCCAGCGGCCGCTAAGATTGGCCAACAAGTTGGCCCAAGCTGGACATAAGGTTACGGTATTTGCAGGGCATCCCCGTAGCGGCAATTTGGTTTATGTGGTGGATCCAACTTCGGCCGCCGATATCCGTCCGGATATAAAAGTGGTGCGCACACCTTCCTGGCATCCTTTTAAAATGCTGCTGGCGTATCGGGACGCGCGTAGAAACAAGGTGCCTCCAAGGACGGGGATCTCCATAAAGTCCCAGCCTCCAGTCGTGACGCAATCGTCACACAGTGAAGCAAAGGCCTCCCGACCACTATTGGCACAGCGCTGCCTCGATTTTGTCATGACAGTCTTAAATGTCCCAGATCATTTCAGCGGCTGGATGCTTACCACCCTGCCTTTGGTCTTGTTGCGGGGGATCGTCCAGCATCCAGATGTGATTTATGTAACAGGACCCCCTTGGACACCACTGATAACGGCGGGTTTGGCGGCAAGGCTGCTGGGCGTGCCGCTAGTAGTCGATTTCCGCGATCCCTGGACCTTTAATCCCTATTTCACAAAAACCAGAAAGAGCGATCTTAGGCTGGAAGCTTGGGTGGTCGGGCTGGCCCGCGCCATAATCGTGAATACGGAATCCATGGCCATGATTCTAAAGGAAAAATACCCGCAGCAAGCGAATAGAATAGTCGCCATTTACAATGGTGTCACAGAAAGAAACCGTGCCCTTTTCGAATCCTTCCGCACTCGCGACGGCGCCCATCCCCATGAACCCAGGATTATCGCCCATGTCGGGACCCTTTCTCCGGAACGCATGCCCCGTGAACTGGCGGCCTTATTGGCTTTGGTGGCGGCCCGGTGGGTGGGAAAGCCGAATATTGTTTTTCGCTTCGTAGGAAAGGCCACGGATGTGGACTATCTACGGCCTGCCTTTGAAAGTGCCGGAATGGGACATAAGTTGGAACAGATTTCTCAACTTCCAGCCGAAGCCGCCAAGCAGGAACAGTCGCAGGCCCAAGTCCTGTTACTGCTCCAATCAGGTACCCGTATCCAGGTGCCGGCCAAGATATTTGAATACGCCTTGGCTGGTAAACCCATTCTCTGTTTCGCCCATCCTGAATCGGAATCGGCCCAGCTGATCCAGAAATACCACTTAGGCCGAGACTTCGAAGCCACTGCCAGACCCGAGGAAATCCTGGCGTACCTAGAAGAGATTTTTTCCAATGGCGATGCCGTTGCAGAGAGTGAAAACCTGCTTCGGTTCAAATCCGATTTTGATGCCGAGATGCTGACGCAAAAAATGATTGAGGTGCTTAAAGCCGCAGCAGGAAGCTGAAAGCGGCGGTTGGAACTTGAACTTTAGGCTTTCCCTAGAAAACGTCGGTACCAGAATGTGAAAAGCACCAGCGAGAATAGAAATTGTCCCAGCTTTTTGTCCTCGGGCCCCAGGCGATCAATGGCAGACACAAGTTTGGATTCATCAAAAAGATAGCGCGATTCAGAGTCAAGGAGGGCATTGCGCATAAAGGACTTGCCAGTGGGAGTGGACAGGATTCCGACGAAGTTGGTGTGGAAGCCCTGCTTTTTCCTTTCCAATATTTGTTGCGGAATTTTCCCCCGGAAGACATCTTTAAGTAACGCCTTTACTTCCCAACCGGACTTCCCTAGAGGCCGCATTTTGTATTTCATGGGTAGCTTGGAACAGAATTCCACCACACGGTAGTCCAAAAAGGGGACGCGCAGTTCGAGGCTGGTAGCCATACTCATGCGGTCGGCCTTGGTCAGTAGATTGTCGGGAAGCCATACCTTGGAATCCATGTATAATAGATGCGAGAACATATCCCGAGCCTTGGATTCTGCATGGAATTCGCCTGTAAAAACCGAATTGCTCAATCCAAAATTTTTTGCGAATTCCGCTTTGAAGAATCCCCGTCTAAAGGCAGCGTCACCAGTTGTACCAAAATAGTCTTTCGATAGACAGGCGAAGTCTTGCATGGACTTGCGATAAAGGGCCCGATATCTGGCCAAGCTGGCAGATTTTGGTAGCAATCCTCCCGCCAAGGCGGGTAGAAAAGGCGGTAAGGAATTGAATCTACGTTGGCGATCCCATGATTCCAAATCACTCGAGTAATTGTAACCGGCGAACAATTCGTCGCTACCCTCGCCGGATAAGGCCACGGTGACATGTTCCCGAGCAAGTTTGGAAACATGATAGAGAAGGATCGAGGCTGGATCGGCCACAAGGTCGTCCACCTGCCAAGCCATGGTTTCCATTGATGACATGAACCCAGAAGGGTCGAGTACCATTTCGTGATGGTTGGTTCCATAGTGAAGAGCTGCCAAGTCGGCAAATTTGCGCTCGTCCCACTGGCCGCCTCCGGTAGAGGCGATGGAAAAAGTTTGAATGCCTGTGCCCCGCTGTTCATGCATCAAGTGGGTGATGATGGTAGAATCCAGGCCACCACTTAGAAAGACTCCCAGCGGTACGTCCGCTATCATGCGCAGACGAACGGAATCGCTAAGCAGCGTGTACAACTCGCGCCCGGCTTCGACGGGATCGATAGCCATTTCCTGGCCGGTAGGAATGTCCCAGTAGCGGTGCAGCTTGAGGTCACCGTCTTTCCATAAGCCAAAGTAACCGGGGGGTAGTTTGCGCACTCCACGCAAGAGGGTAAGCGGGCTGGCTACATAACGGTTGGCCAGGTAACAATCAAAAGCCGTATGATCGAGTTCGGGAGATCGGCCCAGCAGAGGCCGCAAACCCTTGAGCTCCGAAGCAAAGAGCAATCGTCCGTCTTCCAGGCAATAATACAGGGGTTTTTTTCCTAGCCGGTCCCGGGCCAAAAATACTTCTCTTTGCTGCGTGTCCAATATGGCAAAGGCGAACATGCCATTGAGTTTGTCCAGGCAGGCCGGTCCAAACTCCCGGTAGGCATAAAGCAATACTTCCGTATCCGAATGGGTTGAAAACCGGATACCTCGGGCTTCCAACTCCAGTTTCACTACGGCAAAATTATAGATCTCCCCGTTGAAGATAATGCAGTAGCGACCGTCTGCCGTGTACATGGGCTGACTTCCTCCCGCGAGGTCGATAATGGATAGGCGCAAGTGGGCAAATATGGCGTATGGAAATTCGGCCAAACCAGATTCATCCGGACCACGGTGATGCTGCAATTCCATGGCCTCCCGAATTTTCGGTTCCATGTTCCTGGGTAGCTCGGTTTTATCGATGACTCCGACTATTCCACACATAACCTGAACCCCATTTTCATTACTCCCGAGTGATGTTCAGAATTGGAAATAGATAAAGGCATGTTCGCTCTTAGGCACAAGTAAAAAAAGAATCACTATCAAGGTCGCATAAACGAAACCGCGGGCAAAATCGGGCAATCGAAAGAAAACACGATTCAATTTCTGGTGAAAAAGGCCGTACATCTGATCCCCAAAGAATAGGCTGAAAGCCAGAAAGGTAACACCTCCAAGACTCGATGACTGCCCCGGAGACAGGGAGAAAATACCGCGGAGAAAAACCAGGGCATCCGAAAAAGATGCGCTCCTGAAAAGGATCCAGCCCAGTAAGACTGCCCCTTGGGTGGTAAACCATCCCAGCCACTTATTTCCGAATCCAGATTCAGCCGTTATAAAAATACTCAGATGGCGTTCGATCAATTGGACAGCCCCATGCCATGCGCCCCAAATAATGAATGTCCAGTTTGCACCATGCCAAAGCCCGCTGGTGACGAACGTGATCATTAGGTTTCGTTGGGTTTTCAATTCCCCGTGCCGGGAGCCGCCCAGAGGTATGAAAACATAATCCCGAAACCAGGAGGATAGTGAAATATGCCATCTCCGCCAGAACTCTTGAAAGTTGGTGGCCAGATAAGGATAGTTGAAATTGAGCGGAAGCTTGAATCCAAGCAGGGCACCAGACCCTCTTGCCATGTCGCTGTATCCAGAGAAGTCGCAATAGATCTGCACCGAATAAGCGAGGGCAGCGAGCAGCAGCGCAGACCAGGCGTGGGTCGAGGGTGATTGGAACACCGGGTCCACCAGATCCATTGCGAGGGTGTCGGCGATAAAGGCCTTCTTAAGGTACCCTCGCAAAAAAAGGAGGGAGCCGTGCGCGGCCTGGTCCAAGGAGAAGGTTCGAGGTTTCTGGATTTGTGGTAGAAAATGGGTAGCTCGCACAATGGGGCCGGCCACCAACTGCGGAAAGCAGGATACAAAGGCTGCAAATTCCACGAAATTCCGGGAAGGCTTGAGTTTTCCAAAGTAAACGTCCAGAGTGTAGCTCATGGACTGAAAAGTATAGAAGGAAATACCCACCGGAAGAAGAATGTGCAGCGTATGCCATTGCAGCTGGATTCCAAACCTGGCAAACAAATCGGAGAAGGAATGGGCGAAGAAATCAAAATATTTGAAGAAGGCTAGTACTCCGAGATTGCTCAACATACTAATGGTGATCAGGGATTTCCGCGCTGCATGGGTCGCTGCCTTATCGATGGCCAAGGCCACTGCGAAATCAACCAGGGCGGTGAAAATCAAGAGACCCAATAGGATGGGATTCCAGCTGGCATAGAAAAACAAACTGGCCAGGAGCAGGAAAAGATTCTGGGATTTATGGCCTAGCATCCAGTAGATGCCCAGCACCGGTAGAAAGAAAAAGAAATATTCGATGCTAACGAAATTCATGGGGAAAAAGAGTTGGCCAGGATACCTTGGTAAAGCAGCGCTTGGCTGATCACGTGGCGGCCATGGGGGTTGAGGTGGATGTGATCCAGGGTGAAGTCCGAATCTTTAAGACCCACCTCCGCGGACTTCAAAACCTGAAATTCGCACTTTTCTCGGGCGCATTCAAATTGAAGATAATTCTGGAACCGGGCAACCTGGATGGGGTCAAGGCCGTCTTCAACACTTGGGGCAAAAGGCATGACAATAATTTTCACGCTAACAGACCTGGAGCGGAGAAAAGTAACCAGGGCATGCAGGGACTGTTGTTCCCGAGGGTTAAGTTTAGCCAGTAATTTATTGAGATGTTGGGTTAAAGCCTTTTCTACAGAAGGTGCGTCGACTGACCGACCGGTACTCAACATGACAAGCTTGGAAAGGGCGTCCCTATGATTTCGATCCCGGGCGAGGGAGGAATACCGCATCCAGGAAAAGAATCGATTACGCAGAAAATTCTTTTCCGGCTCCCCGATACCATCCGTCAAACCAAGCACGAAATCCCGCCATCCCCAAAGTATCGAAGGAGTATTTTCGTTTTCAGTCGCTTCGAAGTCCAAAGGCTGAAGGACTAGCACCATTTTTTCTGGCCAGGTTCCAAGTCGGCGGAAATGCCTTTCCAACCCACCGCGGGCAAATTCCAGAAAAGTGGAAATATGGCCTCCGGAGACGGAGAGAATGCGGAGCTGATTTGCGGTTGCATCGCAGACAAGGCTGTCCAGATCCCGCGCCCGGCTGGAGCCCAAGAAAAGTGCATCAGGGGAGGAATGCTCCTTTAGGAAGCTTACGATAAGGTCGTGATCTCGAACTGAAGAGGGCAGCGGAGAAGCAACGAACCAACCGATGCCTAAATCGAAGACCGCCAGAAAAAAAAGACACCAGCTTATCACTTTGAATTTTTTGACCATCAGTACCGTAAAGCCTCAATCCAAAGCAGATCTTTTCCAGATTCAAACCGACCATGGTTCAAAGTAAAACTTAACTAAATGAAAGGCATCGTCCATTTGCATGCCACGACTGGCTGCGGGTAGCATGTTATTTTTAAGGCGACTGCAATTGAAAATCAAGTCCAAATTGGGTAGATTCTGGCCCCTACCGGATCCGGTTTACTGGACCCGGATCTAATCCATCACGACAGGGAACCATGCCTAAGGTTATGTTGGTCTGCGGGGCCCGCCCCAACTTCATGAAAATCGCTCCGATCATGGATGCGATCCATAAATCGGGTAAGCTGAAACCCGTACTGGTGCATACGGGTCAACATTACGATCACAAGATGTCCCACTCCTTTTTTGATCTTCTTGAAATTCCCAAACCCGATATCGATTTGGGTGTCGGTTCCGGCAGCCATGCCGAGCAAACGGGAAAAATCATGATTGAATTCGAAAAGGTTTGCCTGGAACACAAACCGGATTTGGTGGTTGTAGTCGGCGATGTCAACTCTACCATGGCTTGCGCCATCGTAGCCAAAAAATTATGGATACCAGTCGCTCACGTGGAAGCGGGTTTGCGTTCTTTCGACATGAAAATGCCAGAAGAGATTAACCGAATGGTGACGGATTCCATAAGCGATCTTTTCTTCACTACCGATCCTGAAGGCAACAGAAACCTCAAGGGCATGGGCATCAAAGCAACGCAGATTCACTTTGCCGGCAACGTGATGATCGATACCTTGATGCGCAATCGTCCCAAGGCAGCCAAGAATCCGATTCTCGAATCGCTGGGGATTTCATCCCGTGAATACGGCGTACTCACCATGCACCGCCCGTCCAATGTAGATGACAAAGCAGTACTGCTGGGCATGCTGGAGGCGTTTCGGACCATTCAGGAGAAAATCAAACTGGTGTTCGTGGCTCATCCCAGGACCATGAAAATGATTACCCAATTTGGATTGCTGCCCATGCTGGAGGCCATGCCCAACTTGCTGGTGCGAGAGCCGATGGACTACATGCAAATGCTCCGGCTCACCGAAAACGCCGCTTTGGTGATTACCGATTCCGGCGGTCTACAGGAGGAAACTACCGTGCTGGGGGTTCCTTGCATTACCATCCGGGAGAATACGGAGCGGCCGGTGACAGTTACCGAAGGCAGCAATGAAGTGGTTGGAACGCGCACTGAAAAAATAATCGATGCCGCACACCGGGCTCTTTCCGGCCGCTGGAAAAAAGGTGGTATTCCGGAAGGTTGGGATGGCAAAGCGAGTGAGAGGATAGTCCGGATCATCGAAGACTTTTTCCTCTTGGAACAAAAAGCGAAATAGGAGATAGAAATGGCCGGCAATAAATTTTCCCGCGAAGTACTGAATCTGGACTGCGCCAAAGAGGCGGAAGCCATAGCGGGAAGAATGCGCGATTTGCTGACAGGGTTCAAGCGTCGGGGATTCATAATCGCTCTTTCCGGCGGCATCGACAGTTCTGTGACCGCTGCCTTGTGCGTCAAGGCCGTGGGGGCCGATAAGGTTTTTGGCCTCCATATGCCCGAACAGGATTCCGCCGCCGAAACCGTTAGCCTAAGCCAATTGGTTTCCACCCACTTTAAGATTGAATCCATTGTTGAAGACCTATCTCCCATCCTTGAGGCGGTGGGGTGCTATTCACGTCGGGATGCGGCAATCCGGACGGTGGTGCCAGGGTATGGAGTCGGATGGAAATCCAAAATCGTACTGCCCAATATTTTGGAAAACAAAGGCTTCAACTTTTACTCCGTGGTGGCTCAATCGCCAAGTGGGGAAACCGTCAAGGTACGTCTGCCTTTGGAGGCCTACCTGGGAGTGGTGGCCGCCACAAATTTCAAACAACGCATCAGGAAGATGCTGGAATACTACCATGCGGATCGGCTTAATTATGCCACGACCGGGACGCCGAACCGGCTTGAATACGACCAGGGGTTTTTCGTAAAACTGGGAGACGGCAATGCCGATGTGAAACCCATTGCCCACCTTTATAAGACGCAGGTCTATCAGTTGGCCGAGTATCTGGAGGTCCCGGAAGTCATCCGTCGCCGGCCACCCACCACAGACACTTATTCTTTGGAGCAGGGTCAGGACGAGTTTTACTTCTCTCTGCCCTATGCCCGCATGGACCTTTGCCTTTATGCCAAGAACCACGGCATCACCGCCCAAGAAGCCTCAGAGGCACTGGACCTCAGTCCTGAACAGGTGGAAAGGGCCTATAAGGATATCGACACCAAACGAGCAACCACGCGTTTTCTGCATCTTAAGCCGCAATTGGCTTTTCCCGTTCCGGAAATATCCGTCTGAGAAAAATCCGGGTTCTCCATACCGTTAGCCGGGTTTATCCGTATGCTGGCATGGAGCGTAAGGTAATCCAATTGCTCAACCATTTGGATCGAAACCGTTTCGAACTTCACCTTATGAGTCTGGAAGGATTTTATGGAAATCCTTTGGACTACCTCAATGCCGACATTAAGCTCCATTCCCTACAGAAAAGAGCAGGCGTGCATCCGGTCCTGGCCTTGCAAATGGCCAAAATCTTTCGGCGGGAACGAATCGACATTGTGCATTCCCACAATTGGCCGACCTTGTTCCATTCGGTGGTGGCCGCGGAGCTGGCCAGGGTGCCGAGTAAGGTACACGGGGAGCATGGCCAGGAGTCCAAAGAAGTTCATCACACTCTAAAAGCGTTGTGGGCCCGGAAAATCCTGTATGGGCGCGTGGGTCAGGTGGTGGCGGTGGCCAAGGATCTCAAGGCGTTACTGACTAGGGAATTCGGTGTATCTCCAGAAAAGATCAAAGTCATTGAGAATGGTGTGGACATAGGCAAGTTCGCCAACCTGCCTAGCGTGGAAGAAATTCGAAAAAATTTTAACCTTCCCAGTGACGGGCCCCTTATTGGTTCTATTGCCCATCTTCGACCCGTCAAGGATGTACCGACCTTGATTCGCGCCTTCGTGCGGGTTTTGAAAAAACATCCGAATGCCAGTCTCGTAGTCGCGGGCGCTCCGGAGGAACCGGGCGACCCGGTGCATGCGCAAGTGGAACGGTTGATTCAGGAAGCTGACGCCGGCTCCCGGATTTTTTTCATCGGGCAAACCGAAAACGTACCCGCCCTGCTTTCAGCCCTTTCCATTTATGTGAACAGTTCGCTGACAGAAGGTATGTCGAATACGATTTTGGAGGCCATGGCCGCTGGCCTGCCTGTCATTGCCTCGGACGTGGGTGGAAATCCAGAATTGGTGGTTCCAGACCAAACCGGTTACCTATTTCCGGCACAAAATGACCAAACCCTGGCAGCCAGGATTCTGGAATTGCTGGAAAACCCCGAGCAAGGCCATACTATGGGAAAAAAGGGCCGAGCCCGCGTCGAGGAAAGACATGGCTTCAAAAGAATGTTGACGGAAAATGCCGCTATGTATGCCGAACTGGCATCCGCGCATACCGATGGATAGTTATATTTTTTTCTCTTAGGCCAGAAAAATTCAATCACGCTTTGTAAATGCAAGGCCTTTCATCCAGGATGGAAACATGTCAGCTTCGGAAACGGAAATAAAATTACAAGTCAAGGAATTCATCCTCAGCAATTTCTTTCCCGGGAAAAACTCGGAAGGATTAGGGGATACGACATCCTTTCTGGACGCGGGGATCATCGATTCAACGGGTGTATTGGAATTAGTCGGCTTCATCGAGGAAAAATTTGGTTTTTCCGTGGACGACAGTGAAATGCTGCCGGAAAATCTCGATTCCTTGAACAGCCTGGCCGTTTATATCGCCAGTAAATCAGGCAAAACCTAGGTGTAAAGGCACCTAGGCATTTGAGCATACAATGATGATTGGACTGTTTCGGGCATTACGTGAAAGGATCTCCCGGTCCTTGGAAATGAATAAGTACAATCGGTTCACTATAGCCGAATACTTCCGCAAACAAGGTGCACAAGTTGGCGAGGGATGCAGCTTTATAGTCAAGTCCCTGGGAGACGAGCCTTGGTTGGTCAAGATAGGCAATCATGTGGCTGTGGCTGACGGCGTCACCTTTGGGACCCATGATGGCGGATGCTGGGTACTCCGCCAGGAAAATCCAAACCTGCAAGCCTATGGCCCTATCATCATAGAAGACAACTGCGTTATCGGCCAAAACGCATTGATCTTTCTGAATGTTCGCATCGGAGCGGATTCCATCGTGGGAGCCGGATCCGTCGTCATCGCAGATGTGCCGCCGGGACGCATTGTAATGGGCAATCCTGCCAGGGTAATCGGTTCGGTAGAGAAGTACAAGGAAAAATGCCTGGTTCGATGGGCGCAACAATGTCCTTCAGATGTGGTCATTGAAGAGGGTCGCACCTGGTGGACGAGCCGCCACTATCCTGAAAACCGCATCAAGCTGCGCCGGCATTTGACCAAGCTGTTTTGGGAGGATGGATACCGGGAAAAAATCGAAGGCACTCCAAAGCCGGAGGGTCCAGCATGAAGCAATCCCCGCTTACAATCACCTTGGCAATGCTGATAGGAGGCATTATTATGCTGGCCTGTTCCAATTCTTCGGATGCATCTGGCAGAGATGGAAAACGACATGTGCTCCTGTTGGGGGCATCCGTGGGCTACGGGTGGGATGTTCCGCATTTGACGGATCGCATCGAGGCACCCGGATATGTTTTTGAAATGGTTCCGCATTATCGCTGTGATAAAAGCCCTGCCCTCGATGAGATACTCATGCGGCCCAAGCGCAAATTCAAACTGACAAAGACCTATTTCCTCGGTTTTTTTCGGGCCGCTCCGCAAAAACCGGATCTGCTCATCATCAAGGAATGCGCCGCCTACTTTCCACGCGACATCAAGGAAACCTCCGGCCAGGTAATCCAGTGGCTTTCCCGGATCAAAGCGGCGGGAATCGAACCTGGTTTGGCGACCATCGTACCGGTCACGGAGGCGCATGCCAAGGGGAAACCGGGGCGGCTGGAATCCATATGGGCCTATAATGATTGGGTGCGTACGTACGCTGCCGAGAACCATCTCAAGCTTCTGGATCTGGAAAAGGCCCTCAGGATTTCCGAGACAAACCGCTCCCTGCGCCCGGAGTTTACCAGCGGAGACGGCCTCCATCTCAATGGGGATGCCTACAAGATTCTGGATCGTATTGTTTTGCCTTCCCTTTGATCTCCATCGCTGCGACGGATCCTATGCAGGACGGGAGTGGAATCAAAGAGAGTACGGTTTCTTTTAGAGTATTGAAAAAGAACTTCCTGGTCCAATGCATACGGGGCCGGGAGCTTTGGGCCAGCCAGGACAATTGGGTATTCCACTCCGTGGATGCTGGCGAATCTTGGCGCAAGTTGTGCAAGCTGCATCCTAAAAATGTTTCATGGTTCGGCCGGGCCAAAGATTTTGTGCTGCGTTCCTACCCTATCCGGCGCTGGCGTAACACCACATCCATAAGTCATGTACAGGTTTTAAATTCGGGAACCCTGATCCTCATCGCGGATAGGATTTATAGGTTCACGGGCCAGGGCGCTTGGGCCGATCCGGTATTCGATTTTGAACGGGAAGGGATTCATCCACCCTTGACTTGTGGCCTTGGATATTGTGAGGAGGAGGATGTTGTTGCCTTTGGGGAGTATCAGAATCGAAGGCCCCATTCGGTGGCCATCATCACCGGAAGGCAGGATGGAACCCGTTGGGAAATTGCGTACCGTTTTGTCACCGGGGCAGCAAAACACACGCACTCCTTGACATGGGATCCCTTTCGAAAGGGCTTTTGGATTGCTACTGGAGATGATGACCAAGAGTCGGGCCTCCATTTTACGGGTGATTTCTTCAAGACCCTGCAAACTCTGGGATCAGGCGATCAGGGATGGCGCATGGTAGGCTTGTTGGTATTGCCTGATTATCTGATATGGGGTTCGGATGCAGGTAAGGATGCTCCTCGGGATTTTTTGAACCATATCTATCGGTGGGATTTCGCCTCTGGATCCCGGATCCGGTTGGCGCCACTCGACAATCCGGCCTACTTTGCCTCCAGGCTGACCGGCGGTGGAATGGTTCTGGTCACGACCTTTGAGCCGGAACCCGCATTAGCCCGGCCTCAAGAAGCAGCGCTCTGGCATTCACGTGATGGAAAGACCTGGAAAAAAATTCTGGCATTTCCGCATCTTGCCGTAAAACGGACCTATGGGTCCCGGTATGCGATGTTAAATCTGCCTGCCGGCATCCAACCCGAAGACGCAGTATTTTGTACGCCCATGAATGTGGTCGGGCAAGATTTTCGGTTACTTAAAGTGAGCCTGCCGTGACAGTCTCCTATCCGGTTCCTGCTATGGTCCTGGGCTTGGACATCAACGGTCTTACCGTAGTTCGCGCCTTGGGGCGACACGGTGTTCCCGTGATCGGTGTAACAGATCACCCCGAGCATCCGGGTTGTTTCTCAAAATACCTGCGCGAGATCCGTCCCGGTACCCTCACAGATGCCGCTTTGGCGCGAACCCTGCTGGACTGGGATTGGCCGACCGCGGAGCATAGGCCTGTGCTATTCCCCACCACTGACCGAACCGTCGAAATCCTGGCTGGGCATTATCAGGCTCTTTCGCAAAAGTATCGCCTGCCTTTCGGCCCACCCGATTTGGCACTCACCCTATTGGACAAAAGACTCTTTCACCCCCTAGGTGAGCAGGCAGGCCTGAATATGCCTAAAAGCCAGTACTTTCGGGCAGGAGAAAATCCGGAATTTTGGAAGGAGTATCCAATGCCGGCGATAGTGAAAAGCTGTCGGAAGATTTACAATCAAACCGGCCAGGACCGTCTGCCCAAGGCCAAAATCGTATCCAGCCGTGAAGATGCCTTGAAGTGGGTACAGAAATACGTCAGCCATGGGCATGATTGTACACTCCAGCAATTTATCGGCGGTGGGGATTCGGATGTGTATTTTGTGCTGGGATATTTCGATGAGCGCGGAGAAGCATTGGTTACCTATTCAGGTCGAAAGCTTCGACAATGGCCGATAGGCACAGGGGGTACCGCTTCAGCCGCCCCGGCCGAGGAGCCATCCCTGATGAAAAGTACCTGTGATTTCTTCCGGGCAATGCGATGGCAGGGCCTCGCTTCCATGGAATACAAGCGCAACCCCAGTGACGGACAATACTATGCCATCGAGCCTACCATAGGCCGGTGCGATTTCCAGGAAGGCTTGGCCATCGGCAACGGTGTGAACATCCCCATGGTTGCCTATCGCCACGCCATGGGACTGTCTCCGGACCAGGCCTTGCATCAAGTCCGGTCATCCAAACCCTGGATTTGTTTCGACGCGGATTACAATGCGATATCCAAGACAGCCACGCTCAGAATGGATTGGCTTCGCTGGCTTCTATTCTTTTTGGGGCCAGTAACGCATAGCATTTTCAACCTTGCCGATCCTAAACCATTTCTGCGTTACATGGCTGCACGGTTCGGTAGAGAGGATAAATAATGACAACCGGAAGGAGCCCTAATTGTTCGTTCTGAGGCATTTCCTGAGAAACGCAGTATCCAACTGGGCCTCCTTTCTGGTGAGCACTTTTGTGGCCTTAGCCATGTCCCCGTATGTGTTAGGGAAAATTGGCGAGCTGCAATTCGGATTCTGGTCGTTGGTAGTGGCAGTGACCGGCTATTATGGATTCATCGACTTGGGTATCCGCTCTGCGGTGGGACAGTACGTAACCCGCTATATCGCCCGTAAGGAATTCGATAACCTCAACGATACGGTCAACACCTCCCTTCTGGTTATGGCCGGCATCGGTGTGATCATTGCGTTGGTGGCTGTGGTCATATCCTTCTTCCTACCCCAAATCGTAAATATCGATACCTCCAACGCAGAGCGAATCCGCTTGCCTCTCCTGATAGTGGGCCTAAGCATCGCCATTAAATTTCCCTTTACCGTCTTTCAAGCGGCCATCAGCGGTAAACAGCGCTTCGACTTGCTGGGAATTAGCAGTATTTGCATCCGCCTAGGCAGTGCAGGGCTGGCCTACGCTGTGCTTGAAGCCGGCTGGGGGTTGTTGGGCCTGGCAATTGGGACGGCAGTGACGCAGCTCACGGAGGGCGCTGTCATGACTCTGATCGCCTTACGCATCAATCCGGAATTGCGTATCGCCCCCTTTTCCTTCAGCCGCAAGGCTTTTCGGGAAGTGCGTAATTATGGGGTATTCAGTTTTCTCATCAATATTTCGGATAAGATCATATTCTATACGGACGCCCTCATCATCAGCACCTTGGTAAATCCTGTGGCGGTAACCTATTATGTGATAGGGTCGAACCTGATGCCGTATTTTGATGACCTCGTGAATGCGGTGGGCAACCCCTTGATGCAGGTTGCTACCGCCTACGACGCCGGGAATCAGGAGAAATCGCTCCAGTCCCTGTTCTTAACTGGCACGCGTTATGTTTTTTGCTTTGCATGTTTGATCAGTGTCGGCATATTCACGGTAGGCGAAAATTTTCTCGGCCAGTGGATGGGATTTAAATATGTCCAGGGAGGCGAGTACGGCTCCAGTGGAACCGTGATGTTTGTGCTGGCCATTGCCCATACCCTCTACTTATCACAAGCCGTGTCCCGGCAAATAGTGTTTGGCCGAAGGAAAAACAAATTCCTGGCTTCGGTGAACGTGGGCGAAGGCGCTGTCAACTTAAGCCTGGCAATTATTCTGGTACCTAGGATAGGAATCATCGGCGTCGCTTATGGAGCGCTGATCCCGATGCTAGTCACCCAAGGGGTTATCCTTCCTATCTATGTTTCCCGCTTGGTAGGTACCAACTATTTCCGATTCCTCTGGCACTCAATCCTTCCAAATCTAGGCGCGCTGTTTTTGACCTTGGCAGCAACCAAACCCATACTGGCCATATTGCCGATAACGGGATGGGCACGTGTGATTGTATCGGCAATAATAGTAGCGGCAATTTATTTCTGTATCAGTTTTGTCTTGGTGATAGAAAAGGATTTGCGCCAAAGGCTGTTTGCCAAGATAGGCTTGGGACAAGGCAGTCGTTTCCCGGATGCCAAAACCTGACCCATGCCTTACTTTCCCGACATCGGATCCGATACCGTGTACTGGGGAAACGACACGCTTCTCACAGCGGTTCGGCTACTGGCCTTGGGTCAATTGGTACAAGGAAATCAAGGTGAGCTCCTAGCTCGGAAACTGGAATCGGAGCTTGGTCTTACCCGCTTTCTCGGTTTTAATTCGGGCCGTAATGCCCTGCTTTTTGCCCTGAGACTCCTTATGAAAGTTCAACCGTCTCGCACCAAGGTCCTCTTGCCTTGTTATTTATGCGGGGGGTTGTTGGACCCTGTGATAAAAGCAGGATTGCAACCGATTTTTGTAGAAGTGGGTAAAGACCTCAATATTTCCCCTTCCCATCTAGGACTAAAACTGGCCGACGATGTACTGGCTGTAGTGATACCACACACCTACGGGTATCCGGCCCGCATTGCTGAATGCCTACGCCTAACCAAGGCCCACGATCCGGATATTGTGGTTATTGACGATGCAGCTTCTGCTTTGGGATTGGACTTGGGAGGAGTGAAAGCAGGTGCCCATGGAGATTTGGGATTGTTCAGCTTCAACCAGGCCAAGATGCTGGTCGCGTCACAAGGCGGCGGACTCGCGGTGAATAATCCCGGACTTTGGCCAGATTTCTCAGGGGCCTATGGAGTGATTCCCGCATTGCCTACAAAACAAAAACTGAGAGAATTCCTGACCTTTTTCTGGAGCTTTAAGCATAGGCGATACAGTGAAAGGTTGAACTATGGTATCGAAAGGCTAGCAGGACTCCAGCTCTCACCCCGTATGAATCCGAATCCGGCCAGGCTTGCCAATCTCGATGCAACTCTCCTTATGTCGCAGTGGAACACCATGCCTGTACTGCATGCCGCGCGCTCGGAAATCATCCGTTATTATCAACAGGCGTTAGCGGGGTTGGAGGAAGTGGAGTTTCCTCAACCCCGGGCCGCTGATTTTCACGTATCCCGGTGTTATATCCGCATTAAAGGGGAAAAAGTGGTGCGAGGTAAAAAAGGCGGGTATGATGCGAAGATGCCGTTGGCCGTCAAGCTGGCTGAAATCGGCATAGGGACTCAATACGGATACGGCCCATACTATCTCAGCCATTGTGGTGCCCACGAATTTGCTGACACCCATGACTATCTTTCCGGATTGCTTGGGCTCCCGGTGAATACGACCTTGCCTCTATCCAGTTATCGCAAGGTGGTGGAAGCGATCAAATCCCACTTTGTAAAGGACGGATGACGTAGAGGGATAGGAAACAAAAAAAGCGGAAGGCTGCCCCTCCGCTTTTTTCAAAAGGGAATGAATACTATTTGCGGCGACGGCGAGCGACTACGAAGCCGAGCAGCCCAAGACCCATGAGACCCAAGCTGGTAGGCTCAGGAACGGGGCGTACGGATTCGACCATCAAGACCATATCATTATAGTCGTGGTCGCTGCCTGCGAGAGCCAAGTCTTCCCAGGCCAAAATATATTCGTCCGGAGTCCAAACACCGGAGGGAGTGCTGGGCAGCTTCACGACATCGTTTTCACCACGGAACGAGACCATCTGATCGGCACCGCCGGCATTGAGATTGTTGTCAGAGTAAAAGATTCCACCGGGCCCGGCCAAGTAGTAGCCAAAGGTGCTTCCAGCAAATTGAACACCGACACTGGCATTGTTTATGGAAACATTGTACTGGTCATCCATGGAAAAGGATACCTTGGTGCCTCCCGTGGCGGCGCCAGCAAAGAGCTGTACCTTCTTGGAAGGATCCGCCTGGTCATAAACGCCAAAGGTATTGGATGCCGCGTTCCCGGCGATTTCGATTATCATGGTGGCTGCCGATGTGCCCGTTGCTGTGAGATTCCAGTACAGGTCAGGGTTGACCTGATCGGTATTGACATTCACGCTGCTCGGCCCGCCGCCTACGGTTATGTTATCCAGCACTGTTTGGAGACTGTTTCCGCTGATTAGAGTCGCTTGGGATGCGGCTACTAAAGCCAGTACTGCCAAGGAGGTATTTTTGAATGATTGCATATGTTCTTCCTGAATAGGTCGTGGTTCAATGTTAAATTTAAGCGAAACCCATGCCAAGAAATCTTAAGCTCTCCTTTTCAATATGCGGATATGCTTTGGTAAAAGCGTAAAAAATCCCGACAAGGAGGTATTTTTTTTACAACTCGTCCGAAAATTTAAAAGCTGATTTAAGGCAGGTTTTTCTCGAGTTCCGGGAGCAGAAATCGGGTAAAATCCTCAAAACGAGCGGTGATTTTTTCCCGGCTTTCACCGGGGGATTCCGGGGTGAGCAATCGCACCAGTGAAGCGCCTTGATGCGTGTTTCCAAATAAGCCCCCAAAAAACATCAATAGGCTGGAACGCAGATACTGGGCGGTATAAACGTTTCCAATCTTGTACCAGTAGCAAACCCACTGCTTATGGTTATGAATATCGATGGAGATCAGTTTGGCTTGCACCCGTTCCCCATTCATCTCCAAAGGTCCAATGCTGCCCACCATCGCTCCGGAACCACGCAAGCACGCCTCCTGGGCATGGGCGGATTTGCGATTACTATGCGCGATATAGGCGACGATCAATTCTATATAGGAGCTGCCGTTGGAATAGGTGCGTTTGAGGATATCGGTGGTTTCCAGCCCCTTGATTTCACTGGCGGAAACGGGCGCTTCATCCACCACCACCCAAGCCCCGATTTGGGAGGAAATATTGCGGGTCAACTGCGTGCTCCCTTTTATCGATTGCTGGAAAAGCACGCTATTCGACAAATAGGCGGATCCACAGAGCAACAGCAATGCAGCCAAGGTCAAGTTACGTAGGATTCTAGGAGGCATCGGTCACCGGAGTTTTTTGGATCGGGATCCACTTGTCCATCAAAAAGGTTACCAGAAATAGGCAACCAAAAGCAGCGACAAAAATGATGGCGCCCGTAAACAGATGTAGATCCCAAGTGCCAATCAAGGGTTTGAAAATGGCCTTTTGCCCAAACGCCATGACCAGGCACGCGACCAGGAAAATCCGGAGACCATTGCCGATGATGGCAGCGGGAATCGCCATCAAAAGGACAGCGACAACTTGACGTTTGCCTTTATCCCGGACCATCCACGCGTACAAAAGGCCCAAGGAAAGCAAGGCCAGCAAGCTGCGCAACCCAGAACACACATCCCCAATGGCCAGTTTTTCATTGCCAAATACCATAAAGGACCCTTCTCGGATGGCGGGGATGGCCAGCACATTCAAGAGTCCGGTAGCCAAATCCGCGGCCATCAGTTTCAGGGAAAAATTCATTTTGTCGATGATGAACTCTGGAGGCGGAACCATGCAGAGCAAAAAGACAATCGGAAACCAGACCGCTTTGGCCATCGGCCATCCGTGCTGCAATAGGACGAAACCGAATAGTACGACTCCCAGCGTCAAACCGGAAAGCGATGACACGTCAGCCAAACCCGCTACCAAGTGGCCAATCAAGCCAGCCACTATCCAAATGAAACCGACCCAAGTAGGCGCGTTCGGCGTTTTCCGTAGGGCATCTCGCATCTGCCAAAGCAGGAAAATGGATATGGGAGGGATCAGCCATGCGTGGGCCATATAGGATTCTGATTCATCCCAGCGCGCAACCATCCACCTGAGAGTGGGTAAGTAATTCCAGGCTGCCAAACCTGAAAAGAGCAGCCAGGCGAGGAGTCGCATCATCCTAACTGAGCAAGTAGCTTTTCGGCTTCCTGGCGTTCCTCAAAAGGCCTTTTGCTCGCTAAAGCGGAATCCAGAAATTTACGGGCCTCTGCTTTTTTGCCAAGCGCATTCAATATATATGCCAGGTGGTATTGAAAGGCTGGGTAATCGGGAACCAGATCCAAGGCATTGCGGATATGCTTTTCCGCTTCCGGGTATTTGCCGTTAACGGCCAAAATCCACCCGATGGTATCAAGAATACGCGGGTCCAGATTCTGCTTAGTCTTAAGTTTTTCCAAATAAGGAGACGCTTTCTCGAGGTTGGCCTGCGTAATGCCGAACTCCCATGCCACATTATTGAGGGCAACCAGATTGTCGGGATTCACAGCCAGTTCCTTGTCGTAATACCGGAAGGCTTTGGCTTTATCCTTTTTCACCCAATAATCTGCGAGTGTGTTGTTGATTCCTTTGAGGGTCGGGTTTTCCGAGGAAATTTTTTCGGCCAGTTTCAGCATTTTTTCGCTTTGCTGGGACTTGGCGAACAGTTGCAGGAGCGCCACCTGCTGGGTCAGGTTGGGTTTCTCCACAGTGGACAGAATCTTGGCCGCTTCGGCAAATGATCCCACGCTGGACAATTGCCCAGTATAGAGATTAATCGCCAACAGGCTTTTTGGCCAGCGGGAATAGAAATCCTTGACCGACATATAAGCCATCAGGTCAGATTTGTTGAGTCCATAATAGGTGATCAAGGCCCATTGGCCGATAAAATCCTTATCCAGGAGCAATTGCCCTTTGAAATCGTTCAAGACCTTTTGCAAACTGTCCGGCTGTTCCTGGATGATGGTCTGGGCTTTATTCTCCTGTCCAATAGCCATATAGGCGGCTATCAAAGGAGGAATCAAGGCCTGGCGTTTGTCCGAGATCTGTAGCATTTTCATACTCTCCAAGGCCCTGGCCGGATTCTGATTTTTCAGATACAAATAGAACTTGAGCGTTTCGATTTTTTGGCGAGCGGCAGGCAGGATATCCCCAAGAGCGTGATAGATGGCCAAGGCGGAATCATACAAGCCCGCTTGGGCATAGAACAGGGCAAGCTCCGAAAGAGCCTGAGCATTGACTTCCTTTTTTTCTGAATAGCCTGAGAGCGCGGCAATCGCTTCCCTCACCTGATTGTTGATGGAATAGATTCTGGCTTTACGGATTTGAAGTTGCTGTTGATGCTCTACGTCCACTTCCATCCAGCTGTCCAGGTAGGCTTGGGCGGAATCGAGTTTGCGTTGACGCAAAAAGCTATCCACCATCAAAAGCCGGGCGCGGGCATTTTTTGGGTTTTTGGCAAGAATTTTTCCTAGAAAATTCCCGCTTTCCTCCACTTGTCCCACTAGCAACAGAACTTCGGCCATAGGAAGCAGCGCCTCAACGGAATCCGGATACTTTTCCGCGAGAAATCGCAGTTGCTCCTCCGCCAAATCCGGGCGGCCCTGCTTGGCCCGTACATTCGCAAGCAGTAGCCGGGCTGGAAAATACCAGGGATCCATCTCCAAAACCGTATCCACGGCATTAAAAGCCGCTTCCGTTTCTCCAATTTGAAAAGCCATTTGAGCGAGAAGTATTTTGGCTTCTTTATTTTTTGGATTCGCTTGTACAAACTGGAGTGTGTTTTCGTACGCTTCCCGTGGCTTCCGGTCTTGGAAGCTCATGCGATTGGTTACCCCCAATACCTCGAAGGAAGCGTGCGGTGAAAATTTTCCCTGGGCATTATACGCTTTTTCATATTCAGACCGGGCCGCCACTAAATTGTCCTCTTTGACATAAAGCCGGGCCTTAGAAATATGTTTGGCAAATCGCTTGCTGGGCAAATTCTGCCAAGTCAAGAAAGCCAAGCCGGCCAAAACCGGTATTGCCAAGATGAGCAGGAGTTTTTTCATAGGCATCGCAATCGGATGGGGGTATTGTGCTTGAGAATCGATCCGGTTCGCGGAGGACTTCCAGACAGTGAAAATTAATATTTATCTTTACAGGTTGTAAATGAGCCTGCAAAAAGACTCCTCCATCGATTTCCAAGTGGGGGAACTGGAGGAATTGACCTCCACACCACGAAAAATCCCCTCGGTTAGCAGTTTATTCCATATTTTGTGGCTGAGAAAATGGGTGGCTTTAGGAGCCTGGCTCATCCTCTCCATTCCGGTGGGGGTCCTGCTTTCCATTTATAATCTGCCTAAATCCTATTCCGCTGCTACGGTAATGCGATTTCCTCAAGTAGTCGGGGCGCAAACCAATGTCATGCGGGATATAGCGATTACTGACGGCCAGAGCATCATCAGTATTTTCAACAGTTACCAGGTGCTGGATGCCTCGATCCGGAAACTTGGATTGCGCATGCGTATCACCACGCCCAATCTTTTTTATAAGGATGTGTTTTCAGAGATTCATTATGGCGACAATATGAACACAGGAGCGTTCACGATTGAATTGGATAAGGAGGGGAAATCAGGATCCGTCTTTTACAAATCCGAGACCGGCAACTCCCTTTACAAGATTTTTAGTGGCCCTTTAGGCCCCGACGGTCGATTGACCATGCCAGGCCTTGAGGTTCAATTCAAGCCGGAGTTCTTGAAGGTCCAGAATGGAAAAGGCTTGAAGCTGGAGTTCTTGACCTTGGAGGATGCCTTCCGGGAGCTGAGAAGGAATGTATCCGCGCGACCTTTAGGCGGCGGAAATTTCGAGATCAAATTAAAGGATCGCGACCCCTTTCTGGTCGCGGAAATCCTGAACACCTTGAGAGACCAATTTCTGGAAGTGTACTACGGTACTTCGGAAGTCCAGGATGTGGATATTCTAGCCCGCATGGAAAAGGATCTGGAAATCGCCAAGCAAAGATTGGAAAGCAGTCAAGACGAGCTCTCCAAATATTATTCTGTACACCCCGAACTGATTCAGCAGCAAAATCCGACCCAGGGGGAAAATATGGCCTACCTGGAATCGCGCCAACAAATCGGGACGTTGCAACAGCGAAAGGACCGGGTAAAGGCAGCCTTTGCCGCCAAGGAGCTCAACGCCACTACTGAAAAGACACTTTTCTGGGCCATGGAACTGCTCGCCGCCATGTCTGAGGCGGGGGAGGCCAAGGCCAATATACTTCGGTCCAGCCTGCTGGAAATGAGCTCCCGCCGCACCGTATTGAAGGCGACACTCGCACCCGATCACCCCAAAATAAAAGCGGTGGAGTCGGAAATGGAAATCGTCATCGGGCAAATGGAGGCAGCGGAAGCAGATCTGGTTCGACGGATGGATTTGGACTTGGCTTCCGTACAGCAGCGGCTAAGCAGCAACACCCCCAAGACCAGCTCGCGACCGGCGGTCAAGGTTCAGCTGGAATTGGAGCGGCTGAACAATGTGAACACCAACAATCAGTCCATCTATGATCATTTAATTGAGAGTTACAATCGCGCTAAATTGGTTACGGGATCCGAATTTTTCAAAGTGTCCGTCGTCGACCAAGCTCGACCCGCATTGTACGAGCCGCCTTCATTAAAGACCAGGCTCTTGATTGCGGTTGCGGCGATTCTTTTTCTGCTGGTTGTCGTTCCTGGTGTGGTACTTGCCTGGGGGCTGGTCTTTATCAAGATCTGGACCAAGGACGACGTGCGTCGACTTTTAAATTTGAAAACTCTAGGAACCGTCTCCGCGGTAAAAAAGGGGAAGAAAAAAGCGAATCCTGATGGAAAAAAAGCGCATGCCTCCCGGGAACCAGAGGCGACTAAGGTGGATCCCATTTTGCTTATATATGGAGAAAATCCAAGTGGTGAAAGCTTGGAGTCCTTTCGCAATGTTCGCGAAGAGATAGAGAACAGCTTCAAGAATCGGGCCTCCCCAGGAAAATTCTGTATCCTGATCACATCTTCACGGCCACACGAAGGCAAATCCATCTGCTCCGCCAACTTGGCCATGACTTTCGCACGTAAGGGCAAGCGCACGCTTCTCATAGATGCGGATTTCCGCCTAGGTCGCACGGCACGCATATTTAACCAGGCTGTGGGCACGGGACTTGATACTCTTCTCAATCAAACAGACTTGACTACCGAACAGTTTCTTGAGTCTGCAACATTGACGTTTCAGTCCACAATGCAACGAAACCTTGTGATAGCTCCGGGCAAATCCTCCATGGCCAATGCCAGCGAGCTCATCAGTTCGGATCGCTTTAAAGCGTTCGTCCAAATGGCGCGAGAACAATTCGATGTGGTTATTATCGACACCCCCCCGGTACTAATAACTCCTGATCCTTTGTCTTTGGCGGAACTTGTAGATGGCATCGTTTTCGTTTGTCGATCGGGTTACACCGTCGCTTCAGAAGCCCGCGATGCAGTGGAAATCCTGAAAGAGCGCAATTCCAAGGTGGCGGTCCTGCTAAATTGGGTAAAGGGGTCACCCTTCGAGGAAAACCGGTATCATAAATATTCCTACTACTATCAGGTCCAATCCCAGTCGAATGCCGATTCCGGTTAGGTATCCATGATGATCCTGGCCTTTCTGATGGTCAGTACGGCGCTCAATTTGGCGCTGAGTTTTCTGGTTCAATTCAAATCCTATCAAAAGAGCCTGCGGCTAATATTGCTCGGCCTAGCGGGACTGTTCGTCGCGCACCTCTGGACCGCCTACCTTTCCATGTTTGCACCCTGGAATGCCGATTGGTTCGTCTATCAAAAAGTCATCCAAACTCTAGGCCTGCCAATATCCGTGGCCATTTTGGAGCTCACTCGAAATTTTCTTCGAGACGATGCAATGGAGCCGGGCTGGACGATTGCCAACCGTCGCATAACGCTTTTCTACCCCTCGTTGCTGGGCGCTGGTTTGGGCATGGCTTCCATATGGATTCCAGGATGGACCATGCTTGAAGGAAATGCAGCCACGCCGATAATGCGCTTTAGTGGTCCAGGACTTGTGATACCCACACTGCAGTCTTTGGTTGGCGTGTACACGCTCTATCTGCTCGAAAGCACTTACCGCTTTTCCCAGGATTACCAACGCCGCATCGCACGACTTTGCTTTATCGGCATCGGGTGTTTGGCTGTTTACCAAATCCTCAACTTCGCCCATGTACTGGTGTATAAGGAGCTTCCCGCTCACTTTGTGGAGGCCTCTTCCGTTGTGTATGGTATTCTCTTCCCGGTAATTCTGGCCGGATTCCTGCGCTACCGTTTAGGGTCGGAGCGTATTTCCATTCCCCGAGATGCCATCTACTCTTCAGCAACCATTTTTTTGACTGGTGCCGCGTTCTTGGGGGTTGCCCTCACCATTTTCATCTTCCAGTGGTTCCGGTTAGACTTCACCTATTTCGACCACTTTCTGATGGGTTTCTCGCTTTGTACCCTGGCGGTGCTGATACTCGGGTCTGGTACCATGCGGCGGCGCATCAGCCAATTCATCAACCAGAAATTCTATTCTCACAAGTACGACTACCAGGAACAATTTTTCCGTCTTCATCAAACGTCAAGATCCGGTGCAGATGTTGACACTGCATTGACTCAACTGGTTGAGAATATGAAGTATTCCGTGGCCGTAGAGGACGCCTATATTTTTATCCTCAATTGGCAGGACGGGAATTTTTATCAGCACGAAAACAAGGAGGAGGCCACTCGTCGCGGTCTGGTCATCAACGGGGACAGCCCCCTCGTAAGCATGCTCGCCCAAGCAGATCTGAGTGTGGACTTGCTTGCCTATGACCAGGATGGCTTGGCCCGTCGCACTATGGCTCGCGAAGAACCACTGGTGTATGACCTCAAATTCGACGCCATCTTTCCCATTTTCCTGGGTGAGCGGTTAGCTGGTATTCTGTCTCTGCAAGGTGGTCGATTGGAGCCTTTCGAGCAAGAGGATCTCAAGTTGATCGCAGTATTTACCACTTCCATCGGTGACGTGCTGTTCAAAAACCGGATGCTGAACGAGCGTATTGAAAAAAAACAGTTAGAGTCCTTCCACCATGTGGCGTCTTTCATCATACACGATATCAAAAACCAGGTGGCCACATTGAGCCTGCTACTCAAGAACGCCGAACGGAACCTGGAAAATCCATCCTTTCAAACCAGCATGCTAAGTTCAGTGAAAAGCTGCGCGGTTAATTTGCAACACTTGATTGATCGCTTGTCCGTTGCGCCCAAAGCCCAGGTGCTTGATTTGGTCTCGCATACTTTGCGCCCATTACTGGAAGAGGTGGTGGCGAATTCTGGTCTATTGTCCTTGCCCGGTTTGGTTTTTGAATTTGGCGGGGAAGAGGAAGTTTCCGCTATCATGGATAGGCAAGCCTTGTTTTTTGTCGTCCGGAATCTCATCAACAACTCCCTGGAGTCCATGCCAAACCTGGGACGGCCAACCCGCCTTAACCTATCGTTCGGAGCCTTGATGCCCAGGGTTCCCGCGCGTCTAAGGGAGCTCTTTGGAGGCGGGGATCGGTTTTTCGCCCGCTATAGCGCCTATATTTTGGTTGAAGACAATGGTGCCGGGATGGATCCCCACTTCGTCCACCACCGACTGTTTCAGCCTTTCGCCACTACTAAAGAAAAAGGCGTCGGTATTGGTCTCTATCAGTGTAAAACCCTCGTAGAGAAAATGGGGGGCTGTATTCTTTGCCATTCGGAAAAGGATAGCGGCACGGAATTTTGCATTTTGCTGCCGTGCTTCCCTGGGGAAGAAAGCGTCCAACTGCATGGATGATAGCCTTTTGGATACCTTTCGAAGCCAGTTTCACAATTGTACCTTATCCAAACCGACAATACGAAAAACATGTACAAGCCTTTGGTAAAAAGTGCTGACAGAAGCACAAGGGAAGTCCACATGGTCAAGTTGCTTTTAGTCGAAGACAATATCGGGCTGCGGGAGCAAATGAAATGGGCTCTCAATGCCGATTATGAAATTCTTGAAAGTGAAACTCTGGCCGGTTGCCTGGAAAAC
>JAYUHW010000338.1:0-3939 GCA_043766615.1 Fibrobacteria bacterium
AAAGGGCCCGTGCTTATTCCGCCGAACAGCTTGAATAAGGAAAACCTTTTTCTGGACGATATGAGCCCGGCTGATTTGGAAAAACGGTTTGGAAGAAAAATTTTAGTGCCCAACAGCTTCAGAGAATATTTTCCCGAATGAGTGTTGCGTCCCATTTGCTGAATAAGTGCCGTCGGACAATACTGGTGTTCGTGGCAGCGCTTTTGTGTTGCTCCATTCCCAACGCCTATTCTCAACCTCAACCTCAACCTCAACCTCAACTAAAATCAGATTTGCAACCACTAATAGAAGCCCCAGTAGCACCGTCACAGAAACCACCAGCAGAAGTGGTAGTCAAATCCATTCCGTATCCGGCAGGCGCTCTATATATCGAACGGGGAATCTGTGGAGCTTTTTTGTTTGGCAAGCAAAAAAATCTGGGTGAACGCCAAAGTTTGTACCAATGGCAAGGTGAGCTGGGATATTTTTATAAACCCTGGTTTTCAGGTGGTGTGGGATTCCGAATTAAAGCGGGAGAACCTGCCGATACGGTTCAGAAAATCCAAAACCGGTATTTTCTACTTACGCGGTTTCATAAATCATGGAATACCTTGGCACTTTATCTTGGACCGCAGATTGGTTTGGACAATCTCAATATTTTAAATGGTAGCCCTGATTCGGGAACGCACCTATTGAAACCCATAAAAGGGCAGGATGCTACCAATGCTAGTCTAGGTTTGGACGTGGGTGGCGGATGGAAGTGTTCCCGTTGGATGGGGCTGACTATGGGGTCGAGTTTGGAATACACAATCGGTGGTCGAGACAGCCTATCCAAGGATTTTTCTCTAGACATCCACGTAAATCCAGGGGTAGCCATTGATATCCTGGCTTTTAGCGAGAATTTACGTGAATTGGTACAGGCCCTTTACTTCCACATCGACTTTCAGTCTGGATTTCTGCTTTTTGAGAAAACCCATTATCGTCAGGATTGGGCGATAGTCGGAGGTTTTGGCCTGGCATTTTGACCCCAGACCCGGCGATGGCCCTTGCATCTACCCATTAAAATTGATAGTTTACGCCTCCCCTAGAGCGACGTAGAGTGCGTCTTTACAGGGTCAACATCAACCTGTTCCGGGCACCTGACCCGGAACCCGGAAATCGAATCGATTTCCTGACCAAAGGAAGGTAAAATTGGCAAAACCGTATGAAACCGTTGTTGTCGTGGATGCAATGCTTCCCGACGAATCCATTGCGTCCGAATTCGACGCGATGGGAAAACTGATTGAATCACAAGGCAAACTGCTCAAGGTGGATCGCTGGGGCAAACGCAAGTTGGCTTATACCATTAAAAAGCGCACCCATGGTGAATATGCCGTCTTTTATTACGAGGCCAAAGAAGGTCTCCCAGCGGAAATCGACAAACGTTTCCGCATCAATGAAAACATATTGCGTTGGCTGACTGTGGCGGATTCCCCCCTTGGCATTCCCCCCGATAAAGTTGAAGGCGAAGCCCAAGTCCAATTGGCTGAACCCGCATATACCCAACGTAAAGGAGAGGACTAATGTCTGAGCGTAGAGAAAAAGATGCCAAGTCCAAACGGAAGAAGATTTGTTACTTCACAGAAAACAAGATCAAGTTCATCGATTACAAGGACGACAAGCTGCTGCGCAAGTTCGTGAACGAACGCGGTAAAATCGTATCCCGTAAGATATCCGGCACCACCGCCGTATACCAGCGTGAGCTCGCCATTGCCATCAAGCGTGCGCGACATCTCGGCATGCTGCCCTTTGTTTCCGAAAACATGCGTTGAGGCTAAGGAAGAAATATGGAAATCATACTCAAAGAGGACGTACAGAACCTCGGCAGGGCTTTGGAGCTCGTCAAGGTTAAGACTGGATATGCGCACAACTTTTTGTTTCCGAGGGGATTGGCTGTTTTGGCCACTTCCTCCGCCAAGAAGCAAGTTGAAGCAGACCGAGCCAAAATCGAGGAACGCATCCGTCAAGAGAAAGTCACATTCCAAGCCCAAGCGGTTAAGATGAAGGACCTGTCTTTGACGATTGCAGCCAAGGTTTCGGAAGGCGAAAAACTTTACGGGTCCATCCAGACTTCGGATATTTCGGCTAAACTCAAAGACGCCGGTTACGATATCGATAAGCGCCATGTGCTTCTCCCTGAAGCCATCAAGCAACTTGGTATGTATACGGTTAAAATCCAGTTGCACAAGGAAGTGGAGACAAAGATCAAGCTTTGGATCATTTCCGATGAGTCCAAGTAACCAAAGTGCTACCGATGGCGCCACTGGCGCCGTCGTTTCAAGCGGCCCGGCCGTTGAAATTGTGGTTTTGGGGGCCAAGGGGCGCATGGGCCAAATGGTCCTATCTGCCTGCGCGAATAGGCTTAAGGCCAATCCCGGAAGTCTCCGTGTTGTAGGTGCCATTGAATCCCCGACCTCTCCCTATCTTGGGACGGCTGTAGGTATCGAGGGTCTGGATATTCTGTGTACAGATAAACTCGAGGCCGTTCTCCACCCCGGTGTTGTTGTCATCGATTTCACAAGTCCTACAGCATCTTTAGCTGCACTGGCCATCATTCAGCGCATGGGCGCTGCGCATGTCATCTGCACCACCGGTATCTCACCAACTGAAAAACAGATTATCGAATCAGCTTCCCGAACGGTCCCCATTGTTCTGTCCCCAAATATGAGCATTGGCGTTACTGTAATGTTCAAGGTAGCGGAGATGGTGGCCCGGATTTTGGGCGATGATTTCGATGTTGAAATTGTGGAAGCGCATCACAATCAGAAAAAGGATTCTCCGAGTGGAACGGCTCTCGGTTTCGCTGAAGCCGTCGCAAGGGGGCATGCTTCGAACTTAAGTATAAAGGCCAATTATGGCCGAGCCGGTTTGGTGGGCGCCCGGCCCAAGGGCGAAATAGGCATTCATGCTGTCAGAGGTGGTGATATTGTTGGGGATCATACCGTTCTTTATGCCGGGGATGGAGAGCGCATCGAGCTCAAGCATGTGGCGCATAGCCGGCAGACGTTTGCCCAGGGTGCTGTGAAAGCCGCAATATTTTTGACCGGAAAACCGCCAGGTATTTATACAATGGCTGATGTTTTGGGTTTGTAATCGCCCAGCGGCTTCCTTGTGGGGCGGTACTTTTCCACAATTAAATTAATTGTACATTAAGACAACTCTATCCGGGGTAAGCCTTGCATACAACCAAATCCATTGTCATTGTTCTTGCCCTCTTCTTGTCGGTCTTTCATGGATTTGCAAGAGCCGCTGACACACCCACCTTTGCGGTTGCTGACAGCGTAAAGCCGGTCCTAAAAGATTCGACAATTCTGGTTAAGGATAGTTCTAAGGTGGCCGCCGATTCCGTGAATAGTTCCGCGCTTCCATCCACAACAAGTTCTGTAACGGTTACCGTTGGGGCTGCTGTTCCCGCCGATTCTAGTGCCACGGATTCTAGTAAAACCCGTCAGACTAAAAAACGAAATCGTATCGTTCGGGAAACCACGGTGAATACCATTGATCAACTTAAAGGCCAGTACCGCTCTCCCAAGAAGGCAATGTTTATGTCCCTAATGGTCCCGGGGCTGGGACAAGCCTATGTGGGCCAACATTGGATTAATTATACACGCGCAGCAGTCTATTTAATGACCGACGTGGCATTGGCCTATGGCTGGCATTATTATGTAGTGGATCGACAGAACCAACAAATTACCAAATACCGGAAATTTGCGGATGAGAATTGGAGACAGGCACGTTATGAAAGTTTTTTAAGCAGTCATCTGACCGGTATGAATGCGGATAAATTTTCTTTCGTGAATCCCCATCGCCAATCCTATTGTGAATCCGTGCAGAATCGGGATACGCCAAAAGGAATATCCCTTTATTCGGGCTGTATTTCGCCCATAACGGATGAGACAAATTACTCCAGTTTTAAAGGGG
>JAYUHW010000339.1:0-10773 GCA_043766615.1 Fibrobacteria bacterium
AGGTTGGCGTTGGCCAACAGGTCCATCGATGCGTACTCCTTCACATTGATCAGGCTAGTAAGCGGTGCGGTCGTTTTGAATTTGATTGCATTCTGGCTAGGAAAATGGAAGTTTGGTTTCACGGGAAATATAAAAGCAGCCGGAGCCTTGCTGGCGTATGCGTTATTCTTTTCCATCGCCTATTTGAAATTGCCCGCCTCTACTGGAGCCCTGATTCTATTTGGATCCGTGCAAGCGACCATGATCGGATGGAGTATGAAAGTGGGTTTGGGCCCAACTAAAAACGAAATGCTTGGACTGGTTCTGGCGGTGGGCGGTCTAATTTTTCTGTTACTACCTGGCGTGAAAACACCGGATTTGCTCGGCGCCTTGTTCATGTTCCTGTCGGGAATCGGTTGGGGCATATACTCCATCCTGGGAAAAAGATCGACAAATCCCATTTCAAATACAGCCGGAAATTTTTTATTGGCCTCCATCCTCTCGATCATTTTGATGCCGATTATCCTGCATCAGCACAAAATTTCTGCGCATGGAATCTTCTTGGCATGTATATCCGGTGCAGTCTCGTCCGGCATTGGATATTCCATTTGGTATACGGTATTGCCGAAAATAAAATCAACGCAGGCTGCAATTGTTCAGCTTTTGGTTCCCGCCCTTGCGGCCCTGTTCGGAACCATTCTATTATCGGAAAACATTCCAGCGCGCTTAATTGTTGCAGGAGCTGCTATTTCCCTGGGTGTTCTCGTAGCTGTAATGAAGCCGATCAAAATATCGCGTTAAGGGTTCAAGGCACCGCTTGCTTCCTTTACCACTTGCCTCCTTCACCACTTACTTCATTCACGCATACTTATCGCCGTACCAGCTCAATGGTGTCCGTTTCAAAAACCAGGGTGTGGACTGAGGAATAATCTTCCACAAAAACCGACTTCAGGTTGACCGTCAAATCCCTCGCACAATCGCATCTAGCCCTACTGTCGCCTACATCTACTGCCGAAAGGCTTAGCGTGTGGCTGTCAATAAGGAAAGAATGATAGGCATAAGTGGCGCCGCAATTGAGGGTAGCATTGAAGATAAAGCCTATGCTGTCCTTCTCTGCATAGATAAGAACGCCTTGCTTTGCAGCGGACTTGGCCAAGATTTTGGCACAGGGACCGGAAACCACAGTAAGGCCGGCCGTATTCGTCGAGGAATCGGCACCATTGTTACAGGCCATAAGCAGTGCAAGGAAAACAAACAGTATTTTTATTTTCATTTTTTAAACCCTATTTTAAACCTTATTTTAAACCCCATAGAAGTTTCGGTACCAATCTATAAAGTGTCCGACACCCGTTTCCACAGTAGTGGCAGGTTTAAAACCGACGTCGCGGATGAGGTCGTCAATATTGGCTTCGGTGGCTGGGACGTCTCCGGGTTGCATGGGCATTAGGTTTAGCACGGCCTTTTTACCCAGTTTGGATTCGATAACTCGGATAAAATGCATCAATTCCACGGGGCTGTTGTTGCCGATATTGTAAATGCGATAAGGCGCGGCCGCTGAAGCAGGATCCGGCTTGTTCCCGGTCCAGTCCGGATTGGCCGTAGGTACCCGGAAAGTTACCCGATACACGCCTTCTACGATATCGTCTATATAGGTAAAGTCGCGACGCTGCTTGCCCTCGCCGTAAACGTCGATGGGCTGGCCCGCCAGGATATTGGCCGTAAATTTGAAAAGCGCCATATCCGGCCTACCCCACGGACCATAAACGGTAAAGAAACGCAAGCCTGTGGTTGGGATGCGGAACAGGTGGCTATAGGTATGCGCCATCAGTTCGTTGGCTTTTTTGGAAGCCGCGTACAGGCTTAAAGGGTGATCGACATTGTCGTGCACGGAAAAAGGCATGCGCGTATTGGCCCCGTAAACGGAACTGCTGGATGCATATGCCAAATGCGCGACTGGATAGGCTCGACAGGCTTCCAGAATATTCAGGAACCCGACGATATTGGCATCGATATAAGCGCGCGGGTTCTCCAGGCTGTAGCGCACACCGGCTTGGGCGGCCAGATTGACGACATGCGTGGGCTTATGCGTAGCGAAAATATCCATCACGGCTTTGGCATCGGCCAAATCGGTTTTAATGAAAGTGAATCCGGAAAACTTTTTCAGCTCGGCGAGTCTGGCTTCTTTGAGGCGCACGTCGTAATACGAATTCAGACTGTCTAAGCCTACAACCCTGTGCCCGCGTTCCAAGCACAGCCGGGCTAGATGAAAGCCGATAAAGCCGGCGGTACCGGTGATAAGCAAGGTTTCCATCTTATTCTCCATATCGTCTCTGCCTGCCTTATGATAAATAATAAATGGTAACAGCTAACTGCAAACCGCTGACTGCGAACTCAAGTCTTGGAAAGTTTGAGCAGCTTTTTGACCAAATCATCCACCTTGTCCCGAGTCTGTTTTAAGGCGCGGTTGGTGGACTTGACCTCCTCCTTGACGGACGAAGCCTTCTTTCGCTTGCCTAGGGTTTTAGCTGGAGTAGATTCCACTTTTGCTTTCGCCCGCTTTACTTTAACAGGTTCCAATTCCACTCCAAATAGGGATCCTAAATCTCCAGTGCCCAGCTTCAATCGCGCAGACTCGCCCGTACCCTTGGCCGTCAGCATTTTTTTGGTTTCTGTTTTGATGGCATGGGACACGAAGTCTTCCATGTGCAGGTTTCGCAAAAGGAAAAATAGGGAGGGATCCCGATCCAACCGCGCGCCCGCGCCGTATAAGGTGGCCGCTATATGCTTGCACATATAGGCTGAGTCCGGACAACTGCAGGTAAAACGGATGTCTTTGGGATTGGGGAATAAACCGGTTTTAGCCTCGGTCAGCAAGCAGCCGAGATCCTCCGGGAAGCGGCCCGAGAGTAAGGCTTCAGCAGAATCCAGTTTACCGGAGCAGGCGGCCAATAATGCTTTGCTGGCGGCAGTTGCCATGGGCTGGATGGTGATTTTTATCGCATAGGGGCGCGAACTGCTGCCTTGCACCAAAGATTCCACGGAACCGGCGGCAATGCGCAAATCGATAACGGAGCCATGCTTGGCATAACTTCGACCCCGTGGCAGACGATTGGAATAATCGGCGTAACCTTCCAGGTTGCGATTCCAGGCCTTTCCCCACCAGGTAACGGCCAAGGCACCTTCGATTCGCACCGGATCCAAATGCTGTTTACGACCTAGCTTTTGTGCTGCTTTTTCAGCCTTGGCTCTGCGTTCGCCAACGGTTAAAGTTTTTGGAAAACGACTGTAGGAGCGCCATCCCATGTTATTCCGCCTTTTTGGAATCCAATGTAAACAATTCGACGAGCTGCTGGTTGCTCATTTCCGTGATCCAGTCCTCATTTCCGGAGGGAAGCAGATCCCGGGCCAGGGCCGCTTTGCCTTCGATGAGTGCGTCGATTTTTTCTTCCAACGTCCCCCGCGTGACAAATTTATGCACGATGACATTTTTGGTCTGCCCGATTCTAAACGCCCGGTCCGTAGCTTGATTTTCCACGGCCGGATTCCACCAGCGATCAAAGTGCACAACATGGTTCGCGCGGGTCAAGTTAAGTCCAGTACCGCCGGCTTTTAGAGACAAAACCATAAAGGGAACATAGGTGTCACTCTGAAAAGCGTCCACCAACTGATGCCGACGTTTGACCGGTGTGCTTCCAGTCAGAACCAGTCCAGATCGACCAAAAATATTAGTCAAAAATTCGGCTAAGGGTTCAGCGATTTCCGCAAATTGGGTGAATACCAACACGCGCTCATATTTGGCCAAAATCGATTCGCAAATCTCGCGCAAGAGTTCGAATTTGCCGCTGTCCTCGGGTTTATACTTGCCCAGGCCGGAAAAATGATCGGGGTGATTACAGATTTGTTTGAACTGGATAAGAAAGGCCAGCACGCGGCCCCGGCGTTTGATGCCTGTGCTCTCTTCCAAGGACGCCTCCAGCTTTCCCAAAAGGGCCCGGTAAAGCGTCAATTGTTTGCGACTCAATGCAGCAAAGACTTTGCGCTCCACCTTGTCGGGCAAATCCGGCAGCAGGGATTTATCGGTTTTGAGGCGGCGCAGGATATAGGGTTGGATGATGCGGCGCAGCTGGCCGTAGGCTTCCGGAGTTTCATGCAGACGGGCAGCGCGTTTCCGGAATTCTTCCGCGCTACCAAGCAAACCCGGATTCAAGAAATCGAACAGGGACCACAAATCAAAAAGTCGATTCTCAATGGGTGTTCCCGTGAGCACTAGACGATGGCTCGTTTTCAGTTTCTTTACGGCCCGTGCCTGCTGGGATCCGGCGTTCTTGATGGCTTGGCCTTCATCCAGAATCACCTGGCTCCATTGCCTATCCTTGATCCATGCTACCCTTTCCACCATGCCGTAGGTAGTAATGACTACGTCCGGGTCCGCGCTTGCTTCCGTGCCCTTTTCTTCCCAAGCCGGATGGGCGACTTTAACTTTCAAATTGGGGGTAAAGCGACTGAACTCACTGGTCCAATTACGTATCAAAGATGCGGGCGCAACAAGTATCACATTAAGAGACAGCTTGGTCTGTTCCTTTAGCGATTGCAAAAGCGCCAACACTTGAATGGTTTTTCCGAGCCCCATGTCATCAGCCAGGCAACCACCGAATCCCAGATGATGCAGAAAGGAAAGCCAGTTGAGTCCCAGTTGCTGATAGGGACGTAGCACTCCGCGAAAAGCCGAACTGGGCCGGATGCTGCGCACGAGCGTCGGGTTCCGCATTTTGTCGAGCAATTCCAGCAGCCATTCCCCTTGTACGATTTCCACATCGTCCGGGTTCACGCCTAGCAACGCTTTCCGATCCGTTCCTGCCAAGAGGCGCAGGGCTTCGGCTAAAGTGATTTCCTGGCCCTTGGCCAGTTTACGCGCGCGCTGGAACAGTTCCAGATTCCGTTTGATCTTGTCGCCATCCACCGCCACCCATTTGCCTTTGAGAAAAGCCAAATCCTCTCCAGAGGCGGCCAGGCGTTTGAGATCGGCATCGTCCAAGGCCACGCCTTCTAGCGTCAATTCGGGCCGCATTTCCAGCAGCGTTTCCATGCCCAGCCCGCCCACCGCTTTTTCTCCCACAGCGAAACGCAGCTGAATGCCTTTGCGGGTTTGCCGCCACCAATCTGGAATCCTGCACAGGATCCCGGCTTCCGAAAACACTTCGACATCCTTTAGAAATCGGTACGCTTGCGTTGGCGTCCAGCCCAAGGGATGAAAAATCTCTCCCGAGTCCACTTGTTTTTGAAGCCAGCTACTGCCCTTGGCAGCCCGGTGCAAGGACTTCAATACTTCCAGTTGACGACGGGCATCTCCTGAGAATTCTTCCAGCGCATGTCCAAGCGGCAAATGGCGCACGCGCCCGGCTGTGCCGACATGGGATCCGTAGGTGGCCAAAAAGGCAAAGGGCAGCGGTCCGTTTTTATTCTCAACCAGGTGAAAATGAATGCGCCCGATTTCCCGTACCACTCCCGGCTGCGAGTTGAACCAATCCTCCACCGAACCCGAGTAATCGGTAATACACAACTTAAAGTGGTCGTGCAGTGCTTGCCAATTCTTTCGCAATACATCGAGGTTCAAATATTCCGAGCCAGCCATAAGCGGCATGGCCTCAAGCAATAATCGGCAAGCCTCGACATCAAACGCAGCCGATGCTTTAGCGCGCAGTGTTTCCACCTCTGGCAATAAAAGCAGGCGGCGCGGGAATGCCGCCGCGAACTCCCTCCAGAATCGAAGCGAAGGATGCAGTGAAAGCGCTGGATCAGAAAGGCCGAGCAAAAGGAGAAACTGTGCCCTATTCTCAGCGAAGGCGGACTCCAAATGCCGTTCCAAATCTTGAACCGACGCCTGCTCGGACGCTCCCGGAACGGCTTCCCGTTCCAGGGCAAAATTTCCGTCCGGTTGCAAGGCGGCGATGAGGTTAAAAGCAGTGGAGCTGGACATTCGCTAAATTTCAAAAAGATCCTGGGTAAATCAAGGCCCCTCCGCAATTCAAAGTTCGCCCTCTCCACTAATTTTGTTTCCTATTTTTACCCAATATGAAAAATCGCCACCCCCTCCTGGCCCTCATTCTTGCATTCAGCTTGCAGGAATGCAAATCACCAACCGATGCCCCTAAAATCAACCCCATAGATCCTGGTCCTACGGGTGAAATGACCATAATTTCTATCTCGCCGGAAACGTTCTATGCAGATGATGAAATCACCATAATCGGAACAGGTTTTAACACTGACATAGCTAAGAACCTTGTCGAGATGGGCTCCGCTGGAACAGGTCCCTTTCAACCTTTCAACAAAACCTTCGACACAGATCCGTCCTTTACAGTACTAAGTGCCACGGCGACTAAGATTGTTGCCAAAGCCGTTGAGCCCTCAACCATCGACTTTAAAATATATTACGATGCTGCGTATCGCATACAAGTTACCAACCTGGATAAATCGGCTCTAGGCGCTATAAAACACTCTAAGAGGCTTATGTCTTTTAATTTGTCCCTTGCCGATGCTATTGCTCCTCAACCGGGTTGCTTTCAATTTGTTCAGGCTGGTGATTCCATTAAATTATCTGGCACCAGCTTTTATGGTAGTTGTTCCGTGTCCATCGACGGAAAAACCATACCAGGGGTGATCACGGAAAGCACCAACGTGTTGCGCTTCAGAATTCCTAAGAATCATTTTGGTGAACTCAACGATAACTGTCAAGAGAAACTGACAACCTTAAAAATCATCAATGGCGATGGAAAGACCAAGGAAAAAGCATACCACCTTTCCACCTCACCGCCCATGCACGTTAATGACGCCTCTTTTAACCATGGCCCTTTCGGAGGTGGCGATGTAAATGCCAATCTCACGGTTAAGGGATACTCCCTCTACAGTTCAGCGTTAATCAGGGTTTCCGGCCCCTTGGGATATGCTGTAGAATCCGGTTTAGGTGCAATGAACTATACGGATAGCGTTATTGTTCCCATTGGCCTGACGGGCTTGGGAGCGGGAACCTATAACGTTCAAATCAAAAAAAGTAAAGACGACACATATGGTTTTTCACTAGCCAATTTTACTTTGACAAAATGATCTTTTTAAGCCAATCAATCTCCAAAAGCCTACAACCTCCAGAGTGCCACGCCCGCAGGCGTTTTCGCACGGGGCAACACACCTTTTAAATCGGCAACCACGCCTTTTCCGCCTTGCAGCAGCGAGACGGGCAACTCCCAACCGCGCTTTACATATTGCTCATGCGACACGGCAAACACCACGCCCACCGCCGGTTTGAACTTCTCCAAAGGCACCAAATCAATATCATACTCATGCTTGGCTTCTTCCGGGTAGGCCATGGGATCGGCCACCTGCACATCAAACCCGAAAGCGCGCAGCTCGCCGATAATGTCGGTAACCCGGGTGTTACGGATGTCGGATACGTTTTCCTTGAAGGTCAAGCCCAGCACGGAAACCATTGGACGTCCATTCTGGAAATTGGCTGCGCCTTGACTCAGCATCAGCTTGGTCATTTCCCGCGCCACAAAACGGCCCATGCCGTCGTTGATGCGTCGTCCCGCTAGGATAACCTGGGGTATATAGCCCACCTGCTCGGCTTTATGCGTTAAATAGTACGGGTCCACGCCGATGCAATGCCCGCCTACCAGGCCGGGTGAGAATTTGAGAAAGTTCCATTTGGTGCCCGCTGCCTGCAAGACTTCTTGTGTATCGATGCCCAGGCGATGGAAGATGATGGATAGTTCGTTCACGAGCGATATGTTCAGATCACGCTGTGTGTTTTCGATAACCTTGGCAGCCTCGGCAACCTTGATGGACGAGGCTTTGAATACCCCGGCCGTAACCACAGACGAGTAAGTAGCGGCGACAATGTCCAACGTTTCCGCATCCATGCCAGAAACGACTTTGGTGATTTTGGTGAAGGTGTGCTCATGATCACCGGGATTGATGCGCTCGGGCGAGTAGCCTACTTTGAAGTCTACGCCGCATTTGAGACCGGATTCCTTTTCCAGAATGGGGACGCATTCTTCTTCCGTGGCGCCCGGGTACACGGTACTTTCGTAAACGACGATCGCGCCTTTTTTCAAGTTGCGGCCCACCGTGGTGGAGGCTTTGATAAGTGGCGTCAGATCCGGGCGGTTGGCTTCATTGATGGGAGTGGGGACGGTGATGATGATGAAGTCTGCTTCTTTAAGGCGAGCGGCGTCTAGCGTGAACTCGGCTTTGGTGTTGGTTAGTTCTTCCGTGGGCAAATCGTGGTTGCGATCGACGCCCCGTTTTAACTCTTCGATGCGCTTGGCATTGACATCAAAGGCGATAACCTTTGTCAACCTGCCAAAATATACTGCGATAGGTAGGCCCACATATCCAAGTCCTACTACGGCGATTTGTCGTTCCATGCTCATCGGTTTTACCTTTCCCAATTCATTCGAGTTCCATTCAATTTAGCAAACGCTTCAAATTAGCTAAGCCAATAGCATAAATCTATATTGTTTGCTTAAACCAAAAGGCGAAAAACCCATGGCGACAGTTTTGGAAAAGCAGGTCTTGGAAGCCTTGAAGGTCGTTCAAGATCCGGATCTACATCGCGATATCGTTGATTTGGAGTTCGTCAAGAACATCCGGATTTCCGGAGGCTCCGTTAAGTTCGATGTGCAGCTGACCACGCCGGCTTGTCCGGTTAAGGAAGACCTTAAAACCCAATGTTTGGAAGCCGTCAATGCCATCCCCGGCGTGACATCGGTTGAGGTCAACATGACTGCGCAAGTGCCTAAAACGATGGGCAGCAAAAAGACGGATTTGCTGATGGATGTGCGGCATGTGGTCGCGGTGGCTTCTGGCAAAGGTGGGGTGGGCAAGTCGACGGCTACGGCCAATCTGGCAGTAGCCTTGGCGCAAACCGGAGCGAAGGTAGGGATTCTGGATGCCGACATATATGGCCCTTCCATGAACATGATGTTTCAAGTGAAAGAATCACCCGTCCTGGACGACAAACAAAAGCTCCATCCCGTAATCGTTAACGGCATCAAAATTGTTTCCATGGCCATGTTCGCGGATGATGAAAAGCCGGTGATTTGGCGCGGACCCATGGTCTCGCAGATGATTCAGAACTTTGTCCACAATGTGGTTTGGGGGGAACTGGATTATCTGCTTATCGACATGCCCCCGGGAACCGGCGATATCCAGTTGACGTTGACCCAAAGCGCGCCTTTGTCAGGCGGCGTCATCGTCACCACGCCCCAGGATGTCAGCGTGCTTGATGCCAAAAAGGGACTGAAGATGTTCCAGAAGGTTTCGGTACCCGTGCTCGGTATCATCGAGAACATGTCTTATTTCATCTGCGACAATTGTGAAAAGAAACATTACATCTTCCGTCAGGGCGGCGGTCGGCGCATATCCAACTCGCTCGGCGTACCCTTTTTGGGTGAAGTTCCCTTGGAGCCGGAAGTAGCCGTAGGCGGCGATGCGGGTTCGCCCATTGTCGAAAAGAATCCAGCCTCGGAATCGGCCCGCATGTACCGGGAAATCGCCGGGTTGTTGGCATCGGAGTTGTCTATTTTAAGCGTGGCCCAGAGCGGGGTGTTGACGGATTTTGACTATACCTGGGAGACCATCCCCATGGTGCTGGTGGCCCCGGCCCCGGCTAAAGAAAGGGTCAAAGCATGATCAAGGTCAATGCTCCAGTCGGCATCTATCGCAAAGGGAATGATGTATTGAGGATTGCTTGGAACGATGGCAGCACCTCGGAGTTCACGGTGTTAAGCTTACGCTCCGCCTGTCCTTGCGCGGTTTGCGTCAATGAGTGGACGGGCGAAAAGATTCTGGACGAGGCGAAGTTGCCCAAAGATGTCCATCCGGTGGAACTTAAATCTGTGGGACGCTATGCTATGGTCATTCAATGGAGCGATGGCCATAAGACCGGAATTTACAGTTACGATTACTTGAAAAACTTGAGTCTGGGGAATCCGGAGCGGAATCCTCCGGCAGATAAGGTTTCCGCATAGTCAAGAGCTTGAGAATGGCGGACTTAGAATGCTACATTGTCTCTGTAGCTTCGATTTTTGAAATGGGGTCCGGGCTTTGGTCGAACAAAACGAGCAGCTGTATTTCCGGGATTTGTATCGCCATGCGATCATTACACCCGATGAAGAAAAGGATTTGGTGCAGCGCATCAAAAAGGGCGATGCAAAATCCATGCACCGTCTTATCCTCGGGAACTTGCGTTTTGTCGTTTCCATAGCGAGACGGTATCAGGGCAAAGGCCTGTCCCTTTTAGAGCTCATCAATGAAGGCAACTTAGGCCTTTACAAAGCCGCCAAGCGCTACGACCCCTCTCGGGAAGTCAAATTCATTTCCTATGCGGTGTGGTGGATTCGGCAGTCCATTCAAAAAGCCTTGTTTGAACAAATCGGTGCCGTGCGAGTGCCGCCCAACAAGCTCGCCATGGTCAATCGATTCAAAAAAGCCTTGGTGCAAAATGGTGGCGACTACGAAAAGACCATCGCTTTGCCGGAGTTTTCCGAGTATGAAATGGAAATCGCCGAGATCATGGAGAAAATCGCCGACGTCTCCCTGAACGCGCCCATGGGCTCGGAAAGCGATGGACGGGATCCCGTTACCACCTTGATGGACGTACTCGGCAAGGACGGCAATCAGGAAGTCGACAATGAAAAGGCCGAGCTGTCGCGCGTCATCGATTCCGTGCTGGGTCAAATGTCGGAACGGGAAGAAAAAGTTTTGCGCATGTATTACGGCATCAACTATTCCCGAGAA
>JAYUHW010000340.1:0-9727 GCA_043766615.1 Fibrobacteria bacterium
AGAAAAGTCGCACGTAGCTGTACCTGAACAAATCAGGAAAGGTATGCGAGCGTGGGATTTTTGGGGCTAAGTATGGTAATAGAGGGTGCGAGGAAACACCAGCTTGGAGTACGCCTACTTTTTGGTTTGGGCCAAGGGAGGTAACTCTTGTGCCATCGAAATAAGGCACGTTCTTCCCTCTTCCAATATCACGCAATTCGGAATTCAGGAAATCGAAATTTCCAGTACCACCATTGAGGGGGTCTATCAAATTCAGGTAACCACTCAAACCGAGACGATTAACCCTGATGCGGAGAATCCCAATTTGACACTTCGTCAATACATCTCCAAAGACAGATCCTTAATTCAAATTGCAAAAAACCTGGATGTGAAATTTCATGCAGCGGAAATTCCCATTTATGACTCAGGTGATGGGACGCAAAAAAAGTCCAAGCCACGCGAGCTCATGCTAAATTTTGATGTTACCGGCAGCCTGGAAATCACAGCTAAATCTTCAGCAATTGCCAAGCAACAGAAACCTTGGATCGGAAAATACCATTTAAACTTTGAACCTTCTTCAACGACCTCGCAACCTGTCACTCTAGTGACCAGAACAAAAATCGATGTTGCCTATAAAATTGCGTTAGCTTTATTCAAATCGGGAAAACCCGGCCCCGCTGCCGACACCCTGACCCAAGCCCTACAATTAACCTCCGTGCTCACCGCAACAATCATTCCCATCGCAAATGATCTCGGCTTTTTTCTAGTGGAAGCGAAGCGCTACGCCGAAGGCGCCAAGGTTCTTGAATCGGTACTTGTCGCAGACTCTAATCGCACCGCAGCCTACCTGAACTTGGGTGATGCCTACGCCGGATCCGGTAGGGCCACGGAAGCGAAAGTGCAATACCACAAGTATTGCAACCAAATGGAAAAAGCCGGTAAGGTCGACAAAATTCCGTCGCGCATCAAGGCTTTGAATCCCTAGTCCACTTCTGGACGACGATGCTATCCATGTTAGAATAGACTTCTCCTCGGATATAAGCAGAATCCGCGACCATCTGGCCCTTGGCTTTGTAAAGGGCCCGATAATACCAGCTACCCTTTGACGCCAGTGCAATGGCTTGGCCGAGCACGACTTTTTTCCCCGCAGGTAAATTGATTTCTTTATCGATACGAATCGAGGATAAGGAGTCCCATACGGGTCCACCTGCGGGCCAGCCTGCCGAACCAGGTTTACGTAAGACTTGTAGTTGGATGAGAGAAGCCTTAGGGAGATGTGTCTCACGTGTTCCTGGATTTTCCAGAGTGAGTTCCACCTTCTGCTTACCCTTTGTTGTCAAAAGCTTCATCGTCAGGTTCAATCCAAATACTGGATGCGACAGGGCCGCGGACTCCATGCTGTCGGTGCGGTTTTCGAACTCTCGGGCCCAGGGTTGGATGGGTGGGTACAATGGAATTATGAATTGCCGAGTTTTGTTCGCTTGGGTGCCTGTTACGGTTAGTACACGGCCATCGGGACGGAGGTTAGTTGTCTGGGATGCCTTGTCCAATATAGCCCACAGGCCCACAAAGAGGCGCTTGTCCGCGGCGCAGGCGAATACGCCGATGGTGTCTCCAGACCGTTGCATGGCGTCGAAGTGTTTGATCACGAGCACGCTTTCCGGCCGAATGACGACTTCAGAGGAGACGGCACTGTAGCCTTCCTGGCGCGTGAGTCGGATTTCTGAAAATGGAGTGGCGTTTAGCATCGTAGTCATACCTATGACCATAAAGCACGACAAGGTTCGCTGCCGCATCCAGAGAATCAAAACTCAAAATCTTTTGTGAATACTCCACCGGCGAAACGGATATGGCCGGCGGTTCGGTCCGTGCCAGGATAGGTAACGTAAGCGATACGCCCCAAAAATGGACCTCCGGTTGGTGATTCCACTGCTGCGACCACATCCACTTTCGCACCAGGACCAATCCAAAGCATGGATGGTGAATCTGGCGGATAACGCATGGTTGTTTTTTTGACTGTCATGGGAAGTGGAGTGATACCCTGCTGGATTTGTGGCTTGTGCCCATACACGAGTTGGCAACTGAGGCCCGGAGATTTCCCGTCCAATAAAGTGGGATGATCGATCCATATCCCTTCGGTTCCGGAGTTGGCAAAAACAAGAGTCAACTCAGTCCATCCGGCTGTGGGCGATGGTTTGGTTTTCGCGTTTAAGGACAAGCTCCAGACTGGGTTCGCCAAAGCTTTGGTCTCGAGTTTATCCAAGGCTTGGCGTAGGGTTTTGATGGGAATCAGAACTGCCGGATCTCCGATTCCGGTGAAAAACCGGTTTTCCTGTCCGGTCGCGACGGATGCCAGACCCCAGCACATGGCGCCGGGTTCTGGATGTGCGGACTCTAGAGCGTCCAAATCCGAGTCGATGGCCAACTGGACTAGGGCCGTGACTTCTTCAGGAGTGGCGACGCCGTTGTACAGGCCAACTTCTATTCCACCCTGGTCTCCCACGGGGCGGCGCAGAAAGTACGCGATTTGACCCTTACCGTTGAGGGATAGACGCTCTTCAAATTCGTGTACGCCGATAGGAAAGACTCGGCCCTCAGTTGCGCTCCTCTCCAACCCAAAGCCGGAAAGTTCTACGGGGTTATCCAGTACAGCCTGCAAAGAAATTTTGAAACTAGAATCAGCCATGAGCTCTCCTAAGCAGCCACAGTTTCATAGTCGTAGTCCTTTCCATAAGCTGTTTTGATCAACTTCTTCTGCATTTCTACGAAAGCGTGGAAATGGCGTTTCTTGGCCTTCGTCATATTCTGGCCCATGATGCAATCTGCGTCGATGCCGTTGACGGCACCGTCCTCGTTGAGTGTCGTGTCCACCGCGCCATTCAAGTATTCGTCTGGATTGTCCATATGGTGGCCGGTTTCATGGGCCGCCATTTCTAATCGCGAGTCTCCCATGAACCATGTTGCAGTATTGGATCGCAAGTCTCCGGGACAGATGCTGGTGACTCCATCCGACCAAAGTGCTTGGATCAGAAACTCAAGCGTTACCTCCAAGCTATACAGGCAACACGCGTTTCCTGCCTTGGATGGGCAGGCTTTACGGCGAATCTTAAACGCATCCGTCCATACAGTGTGGGTTGTGTCCACCCACTCCTTGCGCCTTTTGGTGTACACGGCGGAATCGAAATCATACTCCGCAAAAGCCTCCGGCCATGTCCCGGTGCCTCCAGCCTGTTTAAACGTGGCGCCGTCTTTGTAAAAGGCCAAGGTCCCGTACAGATCAGGCTTAAGCTTGAATGTCGCTGGAAAAGCTTTCCAACCACTTCCATCATGATACTCATTGGGAACCATAGGATTGACCCCCGTGCCGCGACCCCAGCGATACCCATTCCATGGGCATCCACCTGCTTTGCCCGTAAGGTCGGAGGACATGTCGATGTAGGTGGCTCCCCAGGCCTTCACAGCTTTCAACCCCACATGGACCTGATTGCGATAATTTTTGAGGCTCTGTTTGAATTCCGCGTGGTTGCTGTACTTGCCCCATTTCTTGTCGGATGTGAAAGTCAGTTCAGCTGCCTCCGGGAACCCCTTGATCTTGATCGAAGCTGCATTGGTTGCGGTCTCGCCCTTGGCGTCGATACTGGCTTCGACATCCACTTCGGGCAGGGGAGATGTGCCTTTGAAAAAAGAAACGTCTTTGACTTCCCATTCGGATTCAATCCGACTACCAGTAACCTTGGTGTGCAGTGACGCGGGTGTCCCATCCCCCTGTAGAGGTTTCAGCTTGATTTCCACGTCGGTTCCGTCGGAAAGCAAGGTATCCGCCGACACCTTGATCTTGTCTCCGCAACTGGCTTCGAGTTTTTCCCATTTCAAGTTGGAGATGAAGAGTGAATTCGGCTTGCCTCCGCCACCGTCGCAATGACAATCGCGGCTGATATTATCGTAGAAGGCGCAATGAAAACTTTTTTTATGACGAGCACCCTCCAGCGCGATCATTTTTTTGCAGGGCGTCACATCTCCGGTTTTACAGGGGATTTTAGGAAGTTTGTCCGGATGAAAAAGAAAGAAGGATATGCGACGATTGGCTTCTTCTTTTTCCTCGGTGTCGATTACGGGATTGAACTCACCGCAGCCCACGAATTTAGGATCGAGAAACTGCTCCGATCCAATCACAATGTCGTGCTTGCCGGTCATGTACGCAGTGAACAGATGGTGCCGGGTATCCTTATCCGCACTTCCGGATTCGGACATGCCCTCTGAGGCTCGAAACGCCTTTACGGCCGCTTGAGTTTTTGGTCCATCCTTACCGTCCACCGCTCCTGAATAGTAGCCCAGGTCGGTCAGCATTTCCTGTACGGATTCCAATCCCCAATGTTCTTCTTGGTAAAGACTTTCCCAGATGTCCGCATTATTCGTGACAAAGGCAAAAGCACTCTTGGCGCGGCGATCACTCAACTTCTTGTTATAGCTCTCATCTCCAACTTTGTCCGTGTGGCCGAATACCAGCACCTTGCACTGGGGATGCTCCTTGAAGGAATTGGAAAGTCCCTTTAGACTTTCCACTACACTGGGGCGTATAAAGGACTTGTCAAAGGCAAATGTGGATCCGGGAACGCAAGCGCATGCCAGCACCTCCCACGTTTTGGTGACCACTTTGTATTTGCCGGGAATGAGTCCAATGCCTATAACCAGGTCTTCAAAACGCTTAATGAGTTTAGAAATATCAGGCATTTAGGCTCCGCCTAAGTTTTCTTTAATCGGCACCAGTTCAACATGAGTTTGGCCTGGAGCTGCTTCCTCGATGAAGACCTGACCGTTTGCATCAGTCTCTGCCTCTAGAGTCTTCCCATCAGGCATGGTAATTTTCACCTTGCGGTTGGGAGCCGATTCGCCCCGGGCATCCACTACATTAAGTGTCAGGCCATCGATAAACTCTGCTTCTGGACCGGCCACACTAGCTCCGGCGCTCCAGGCTTCAAAAAAAACTTTTGGGTGGTTGTAAGTTTCGGACGTCTTTTTTTTATCGGCAACTGAGGAGATGGGCGCAGTATCCTGCGGATATTCGAAACGCCAGGTGAGGGATATCTTTTTATCCTTGATGGTACAAGGGACCGAAATCATGTCCTTGACCAAAGTGGGCGAAACGCGCTCCTTAAAGAACAAGCGAGCTTCCGATCCCTCGGCGATATTTTCCGCTTTCACTTCGATCAGCAGGTCCGCACCCCGTCTGAGCTTGCTTACGGCTTTGCCATCTTCCTTCCAGGAGGGATCAAATAACCGGATGGCCAGTCCTACCATCAGGCGCGGACTCGTCATTGTCAAACTGTGCTTGGTCAGTTCCGCTTCAAAGAACACGCCACCTGCTGCGTCCTTCCCCAGAACAATTTGCTTCCGAAACAGGTCCGCATACATTACTCCTTGAATCGTTTCCAGGGTCTTGCCCTCACGATTCTTCACCGTTACTTTTATGGGAGCTCCATGCGCAACATACAGGGTCCTGATTTGAATGCCTACCGTTGTCCCGATGGCGCCCTCTTTGGCTAGCCAAACAGCTTCCAAGATCAGGGACTTGACCTGGAAGGTTTCCAACTTGTCTGCGCTGCCGCTAAATTCAGGCATGTCGCCTATCCTTCCGTGGGATGTCAGGAAGCCCACCTACAAAGTGGGAAAGAATTACCGTCCTGTGAGAGTGAAATATAGTTCAAGCGCTAATCCGGCGCTACGCCCTTTTGAGTTGAGCCCACCGGATGCCGCATTTGTAATCCGATACTTGAAGTAGGTGAGCATGTTGCCAATATGCCTCTTGAGCGTCTGGGCGGCTTTTATCATCAGTTTTAGTCGGCAATGGATTGCCCAGAAACACCATTTGTCGAAATAATTCTCGACTGAACCCTTGTTCGTGTCAGTCCAGAAATTCCTAATGGTTTCTTTCATCGCAAACGCGCGTCCAATTTTTAAACAAATCCCCTTTAGCTCGCGGTAATCAAATTTCTGTTCCGGTCTTCATAAATTCTCGATGTTCGGTCTTTCGTACGGAATCGACAGTTTTGGTTCAGGAACAGTTAGCAAAGAGTTCGGAAAGATTTAGTCCTTCATGGATTCGAGGATGTCCAATAAGTCTTGTCGCTTTGCCGGTATCGATTTCAAGATTCTAGCCAAATCCTGCTTGTCTAAAGGGTAGGAGTTTATCAAATCGATCAGTTCACTTTTTTCGATTGGATATGCCGATATGGGAGCCACTAACCCTGGCTTTTCCGGATTCTCCAACTTGAGTGGCTTTCCCTCAATGTTCACAAATAGAAAATACCGGTCAAAACCCTCCGGCATCGTTTTATCGAAATAGAGCGTCGTACCCTTTGGCAGAAGATAGCGTTTACCTTGGGATTCCTCGGTGCCTATTAGCATGGGTTCAGTGAGAATATGAATTTTATTAATTTCCATTTTGTGTTCCCGCCTAATAAAGATTAAAGTTAAAAGTCCTAGAATTATAAGTGTCGTCAAATAGATTGTTTTGAGTTTAATATTCACCTCTACTTGTAAATTTCCACGACAAGTGAATCAGTGGAAACTCTGCTCTTTAGAAAATTTTCGAGGTCGGCTGGCATGAAAAGCTGTTCCGGCCATCCAATAAGTTTGGCAGCTGTTTTTTCTTTCCAGTTGAGCCCATTGCCTTCGATGTATTTTTTGGCATTGGTATCAAGTCCCGGCAATGCTTGCCTTGCACCAGCCAGGCTTTCTGTAGTGCAGTTGCATTTTAGAGCGTGATAATCCGTAGCCAGTCGGTACTGCTGCATATACCCACGATCCTGTACAGCCTTTAATTCTGAGATTTTGGAAGCAAAATATTCGTTAACGGCATTCGCTTGCGCACCCGTAAGTGTAAATGAATATCCGGTTGTTGTTCTTCCGGTGGCCTTTTCTCCGGTAATATATTTGGAAAAGTCAGTCCAGACCCGTAACATGCCTTCGCCTTCTGAATCGCCTGCTCCCCAGGTTTTGCCATACCTGCCAAAATCGTATGTCATGTCACTTTGGGAAATGGTCACTCGTATGGCAACATGACCATAGGGCTGTATTTGGCCGTGTTTTTCATAGGGTCCGCCGACTAGAATTTCCATATGGGCAGGAAGCACAATTACTGTATGAGAGCCCGTTGAGACCTTTACACCGAATTTCTCTTCGATGCTGGTTATCTGGATTTTCTTGGTTACGTCGGACATCTTCGACTCGCCCTTTTTCCGCTAAGAAAATATATATCTCGATTAAGCTTTCCTCTGCTTGAGATCTTCAAATGTAGCTTAGGTAAATGGAAGTCCTTTTCCAAGGTATCCGCCCATTTCTGGGGCTCCTCGTCTCACCAAATCTGCGACCATTCCAACTGAACACCACCAGATGTTTTTTTGACACGGTGCTTGAAGCAAGCGTCACAATACATCTGCGCGAAGCCGTGCGTGGGTCCTTGATCGATGAGTTGCTAAACCCGATGCGAAATTGGCCCCTGCCAACGCTTCCACTATGGATCTTTGGCGGCGGTGCGTTGCGCGGAGCGCGAGGAGATGTGATCATGAGCACAATTTAATTGAAGATTTCCCCTCGATTTAGCCCTTCTTATACGTGATCTTTTTGGAGCCACCTTCGCAGCTGCCTACAACCTTTGCGTCTTTAACATCGGCATTGGAAACGATATCCAAAGAAAATGTTTTGACGCCTTTGGCTTTGATCTTGGTGTCGATTTCTGTTTTTAAATCGTCACAGGTCTTTTTGTTTGCCGTTGCTGGAGCGGCTTTTTCTGTGGCTGCAGTCGGTGTGGGAGTCGCGGCTTTGGCAGTTTCCGAAAAAGCATTCTGACCAAGAAGAAGTCCGAAAACGAATGGAATCAATTGATATATGGATTTCGATGACATAGAATCTCCTTTCAAAGTGTTGGGCATAGTTTACAACTTTATCGAATAGCAGATCGAATTTAACCTTGACCATTGCCGCCTACAAGGGTTTATTGAGTATTCTTTTACCCGTCTTATGGCAATTATGCCTTAGCCATCCAGGCCATGTTTTCGTGATCCTATATGACTCGTCTGGCGCAATACCGTGGAATTAATAATGGCGTCAAGGCCTATTATACCTGGATTGGAAATACAGGCTTTCTCACCGGCTACGATTGCGTCACCAACCTATTCTCGCATGAAAGGATTGAAGCGTGCACGGATCCGGATGTAGACAATGGTAATGGATACGGCATATTGGTTAATGGCACAAGAGCCAATTAAGTGGAAAATTTTGGACATCCTTCCACTTCAATTCAATAGCGGATTTAGCAACCAAGCCATCGCTGATTCGCTGCGCCTTTCATAAAACGGGTGGTGCAGTTCCTGGCACGTCCGAGTTTATCCTTTCGGCAGAACTTCAGCTCCCGCCAAGCCCAGATGGTGGTCCGTGGACCAAACTGTGGAAATGCGGTGACGGGCCATCAGGGTTAGGCTGGACGCGTCCACATAGGTCAGCTTGGAGCCTCGGAAATGATCCAGGGTTTTCCGGACTTCTACATGATGTTCAATCGTAGCGGGCAATAGGGTCAGTCCTTCCAAGTTTTGAATCAGAAGGTGGAACCGGCGTGCCGATTCCTCGCCGAGGCGGTGCAGGAACCAGGAGTAAGTCTCCGAAACAACCAAGATGGAGGTTGTCCATCTGGGAGTAGGCCCTCCGAACAATTGACATGCCCGCTGGTGCCAAAGGTCCCGGCTGTTGAGGAAAGCGACGAAAATGCCCGAGTCCAGAAAAACCTTAGGGCTCAAGGATGCTCCTTCCCGTAAAGTTCACTGTCTATTGTGGCGCTGTCGTTTGGATTTCCCTCGAAAATACCGGCCATTTCCATCCAGGGCTTCGTGGGCGTATCGCTTGCCACAACCTGTTCAAGACCTTGTCGGCAAAGCTCGGCTATGGAAATGCCTCGCCGCAAGGCAGTCCGTTTGGCCCGTTGGTATAGGCTTTTGTCAACTGAAATCTGGGTTCTAATCATGTTATCATTATATGTAGTTATGATAACATTGGCAAGATGCCTTCAGCCCAGACGGAGGTGTTTTGGAGCATTTGGGGTTTTCGCTGTTTCATGTATAAAAGCCCCCTTGAGGACAAAATATGACCGACCTCGTGTCTATATTTAGGCGATGCCTGAATTCGCCCTAGAGTACGATTCCCTGGAAAACCTTAGGCGGGTGCATCCTGCCTGGCGCTTGTTGGCGGCGGATCATGCCCCTTTCATCATTGGTTTTTTGCATCGGGCCTTTATCGAGCCCAATGTGCGAAGCCTTCCGGAGCAGGAGATTCTGTCGCGCCTGGAAGATCACCTTTATCACTTGCGGGACGGCAAGGGCGAGGATGCCTTCAAGCGCTCGGCGAAGGAATACTTGGAAGAATGGTCCTCCAGTGGTCGGGCTTGGCTACGGAAGTATTATCCGCCGGAGGGCGACGAGCCACATTTCGATTTGACTCCAGCTACTGAAAAGGCCATCGATTGGGTGAAGAGCCTTAGCCAAAAACAATTCGTGGGAACCGAGTCCCGGCTTATGACCGTTTTTGAATTGCTGCGGCAATTGGCTGAAGGTACGGAAGAGGATCCCGTTACCCGTATCGCGGAATTGGAAAAGCGCCGGGACCAGATAGAGGTTGATATTCGAAGCATCCGGGAAGGCCGGATGAGCGTCATGGATCCGACTCAGGTGCGGGACCGCTTTCTTCAGATGGCTGCCAC
>JAYUHW010000341.1:0-2039 GCA_043766615.1 Fibrobacteria bacterium
CAAATCGGTTTCCAAGCCCTCAAGACCCCGCAGCTTGCCTTCCGACAGGATCATTTTTACGGCGATATCGGGTCCATCCCGGCGGCTGGATGCGAGCATGTGCAGCAACTTCGCATCGGAAACCGTGGTTAATTTGGCTTCGAATTCAATTTCCGTCATCGGCAATACCCTTTCGAAGAATCGATTTCCATTGGTTATAGTTTAGCAAACAACTCTACTGTCGCGCAAAGACTTTAATTGCTGGTGCATCGACTTTTGGATTTCCAACATAAGGCCAAACACTTTTTAGCCTGCCGGGTTTTTGTTAGCTTCTATAAGTGGAATACCACTGTTTTCAATTCAAATCCAAAGGAGCAAGCCTTGGCCGCTAGCAAAAAATTTCTTGGTGCCCTTTTCATCACGAATGTTTTTACTCTAATCCACTCCGCTCCATTGCCAGCCGGACTGTATGCGGAGTTCTATACGAATAAAGGGAAAATAACCACTGCTCTCGAATTCGAGAAAGTGCCCTTGACGGTGACCAATTTTGTGGGTTTGGCGGAAGGCACCAAAAAATCGAATAAACCAGCCGGTACGCGCTTTTATGATGGACTCATGTTCCACCGCGTAATCGCCAATTTCATGATCCAAGGCGGTGACCCGGAAGGTACGGGAACCGGTGGACCGGGCTACCAATTCCAAGATGAGTTTGATACCAGCTTAAAACATGACAAACCGGGTGTCTTATCCATGGCCAATGCCGGCCCCGGAACCAACGGTAGTCAATTCTTCATCACCCATGTACCCACTCCCCATCTCGATGGAAAACACACTATTTTCGGCCATGTAGTAAGTGGTCAAGACGTGGTAAACGCCATAGCCCAAAACGACCGTATGGACAGTGTCCGCATTGTCCGAGTTGGCCCCAAGGCCAAGAAATTCAAGGCGGATGAAGTCAGTTTTCAATCCTTGATCGGTAAGAGCGCCTCAGCTGCGGAGGATAAAAAAAAGAAAACCGAAGTTGAACTCAACGGGTTGTTGAAAAAAGCCAAAGCCACTCCTTCCGGCCTAAAATATATAGTGACGCACCCTGGCACCGGCCCCAAACCCAAATCGGGCACTTCAATTAAGGTGCACTATGCAGGGCGACTTACCGATGGCACCTCATTCGACAATTCCTACACACGCGGCCAGCCCATCGAATTCAAGGTAGGCACCGGCATGGTTATCCCGGGATGGGATGAGGCATTGCAGGATATGACCAAAGGCGAAAAACGCACGTTGATCATTCCGCCCAACCTGGCTTATGGCCCAGAAGGACGGCCTCCCGTCATCCCTCAGAACGCAACACTTATTTTTGATGTTGAGTTGGTGGAATTCTAAAACAGTGGGCACTATGTCGGCAATGGGAAAAATGCGCCAGGGCCTGTCTCTAGCAGCGATTATAACTTTGACTTTGCTCGCGACCGGCACGCGAGCGGATGCGTTGCGCGATCACCTCTCTGTATTTTTTGAATTCAATGCTTTGGATTCCGTCATCAGCTTGGAACAAAAATCCCCGACCACTTTGCAGGTAACGGTTGCTGACGGAGCAACAGGTGGATCGCGCAGCCTAAGTGAAGAAGTGGGCGCCAAACCTATGCAGAAGCTTCTGACCGAAGCCAATGATCTGGGCCTCAAGGTTCTGCCTTTTTTACCGGCAGCCGAGGTTATAGCGGAAAAGCATTCCATGCCCGCAGCACCTGCCACGTCCCAAGTACCTGAAAAGACAAAAAGCAAACGCACAGTGAGTTCCGAACGTAAAAACCGGATGTGGTATATCGCCTACCAGAGCGCGCTGTCTACCTATGTCTACGGTATATCCATTCCCATTGCCTTGGATGCTAATAGCGCCAGGGTTCAAATTGCCACACCCATGATCATCGCCCCCTTTGCATTTGGAACACATTTTTGGTTTGCCAAAAACCGGCCGTTCGAGGACTCGCACCGCAAAGGAACTTTTTACCTGAGCTCGGCCTCGCTATATGCTTCCTACGCATTGCCATTCTCGCTTATGAACC
>JAYUHW010000342.1:0-2023 GCA_043766615.1 Fibrobacteria bacterium
CTGGTTTTATTCAACAATTTTACCACCAACTTGTTTTGGCCGACACCTTTGACCTGAAGCACTCGATTGCCGTTATAGGATGCAACCGCTTGATTACCCGCCGAATAATCCGCCTTGAGCAGCTCACCTAGGGAAAAAATTTGTGCCGAGTCCAATCGGTGCAGCTTTTCGCAAGTCTGGCTATTGGCGCGGAAATAAATGTTTTGCGCGTACTTTCGGAATATTAAAACTTGGCTTTGGTACCGTGGCGATTTCTCCAATTTTCTGGCTATTTCCAAGCACGCACGCTGGGATAGGGCATCGACGGATTTGGCTGCGCCAGGCTGCAGATGGTACATGAAGAAATACCCCAGGGCTCCCATGAGCATCAGCAAGGCAGAGATGAGGGTCAATACTTGAGTAAAGGAAGATTTTTCTTGGAGGGACATGAGTTTGGCCAGTTTTTGGTCCTTGGCCCATTTTTCCTTGAACTCTTCTTGCAGGCTGGACAGGTTAATTTTGGCGGTGGACAGTTCCTGGCGGGTTTCTACCAGGGTTCGTTTGGCGTTCAGAACCTCCATTTCCAAATGGACTTTTTCGTACAGCGCATCCAAGGAGGCGAAAGAGTTTTCAATTTGGCGGATATACATGGAAGGTCCGTCATACGAACAGACGATGGAGCGGAAGGTCATGAAAAGCGCCAGGAGTTTTTGGAGGTTGCGATCGACTCCATCAGATAGGGATCGGGTCAAACGCATTTCGGCTAGGGCGGCGGCATCCATCCACTCTTCTACCGAATGGTATTGTCGCACCGCGGTTTTATTGGGGGATTCATATAGGATGATAAATCGACATAGGGCGATTTTGAGGTCGTTCAGTTTAATCTTGGCGCGATGGAGTTCAATCTGGCAAAACTGTGCTTTGGATTTGAGATAATCGTACCCGTCTTGCACTTCCTGATTGATGAAGCGACCTTTGGACTCTTCGATATCGAGCTGAAAAGTGTTCAAATCTTCCAAGGTTTGAAATGCGTCTCCCAGTGAGGACTCCAAGTAGGCATTAACATTGGTAAAGTTACTGGCCTTTTCCTGGCCCAAAGAGTTGAGCAAGCTTTGTACAAAATTTCCGGGCCGCACATGCGGGTCCTGAAAGAGGCGAATCACCTCCGGAGTCGGCTTAATGACCTCGACCAGATTCATGCAGCAAGACCTTTGGAAAAGTTACAGTTCCACATCATTATAATAGGGTCGATTTAGGAACCAGGCAGGGGGATATGGAGGATTTCCGATCAGAATCGGTAGCTGAGGCCGGGAATATGATAGCGAAGGTACAGTTCGCGATCTCGATATTGGGCTTCAGGCACTGGAATTGGATTGAATGACAGGCGATCGGTCCAAGACTGCGCCTCATTGGATGCACCGCGGTCCTCCATTCCCATTGTCAGAAAATTAGTGGCCATATAGCCGAGAAAGGTGCCGGCCACCAACAGGCTGGTTATAGAGGTTTTGTGGGCATAGGCAGAGGCATGGTCATCGTAAAATAAGTAAGCGAGACCGCCTCCAAACAAGGTGCCTCCCATGCCACCCAAGGTATTGTACAGCCCCCGTTCTTGGCTGTCGTAGCTGTTCCGGAAGTAGAACAGTCCTTCCATAAAGCCAAGAGTGCCCCCCAGCAAAGCAGCGCCAATCCAGGGCCGCACGGCATCGATGTCGGCATCCGCCAGAGCAGCCACTTCCAATCCGAGTCCAGCGCCGAGGAAGGTGTGATCCATTATGCCGGTATTGACGCCGTCCGGGATGTTCTGACCTGTGCGATAGTGGTCGGCAAGAAAATGCCCAAGTGTGGCCATGGCTACGGATTGTCCAAGAGCCAGACGAAGAATTGGTTTTTCATGGCCCGCAAGTTTTTCGAAGTAAAGAAAGGGTGAGAAAAAACCCATAGTGCCAAATCCGATGGCAAACTTTTCTTCCGTATCAATGCGGCCCGGTAAGTCCACGTATTTATCCCCAAGCAAATATCCACCATAAATACCAGCGGGATACGC
>JAYUHW010000343.1:0-5035 GCA_043766615.1 Fibrobacteria bacterium
CATCTCGATGAAAGCGCCATCCGTTGGCTGGAAACGAAGCTGGCTACGTATCCCGGCACCATGATCGTGGTGACCCATGATCGGTATTTTTTGGAGAATGCCGTCGATCATATACTGGAACTGTGGAACGGCGATATCCGATCCTTTCCCGGCAACTACGGCAAATATCTGGAGAAGCGGGCCGAACTGGAAGCCAACCTGACCGTTACGGAGGGCAAGCGCATGGCCTTTCTCAAGGAAGAAATCCATTGGATCCGCCGTGGGCCCAAAGCGCGCGGCACCAAGGCCAAGGCCCGTATCCAGCGCTTTGAAGACGCACGCGATCAAAAAGGGTATGCCGCCGATAAAATCATGGACCTGGATTTGGATTCCTCCGCGCGGCTGGGGAAAACCATTCTGGAAATCACGGGTCTGTGCAAGGCCTACGGCGATCGTACACTTTTCAGGAACCTGGACTTGAGCCTGCTCCCCGGCGACCGCATCGGCATTCTGGGACCCAACGGTTCCGGCAAAACCACCTTTTTGAAAATCCTGCTGGGAAAGTTACAGGCCGATTCCGGTGAGATAAAATTGGGCGTCAATACCTTGACTGCCTATTTCGATCAGAAACGCGAAAGCCTGGATCCGGAAAAAACCGTATGGCATACCTTGGGCGGTGATACCGAGTACGTGGAATTCGGCGGGACAAAAGTGCCCAAGCGCACCTTTCTGGAAAACTTCCTCTTTCCCGCCCGCATGCATTTCTCCAAGGCTGGACGCTTGAGCGGCGGAGAGCAAAACCGTCTGCAACTGGCCATGGCATTAGTCGCCAATCCCGCCAACCTGCTGATTCTGGACGAACCCACCAACGACCTGGACATCGCCACGTTGCAGGTTCTAGAGCGCGCGCTATCCGAGTTTCCCGGCTGCGCGATTGTAGTCAGCCACGATCGATTCTTTTTGGATCAGGTCGCCAACTCCATGCTCATCTTCAGCAAGAGCGGCAAGGTGCGCCAGCTGCAAGGCAATTACAGCGACTACCTGGAATCGGAAGCGGAAGACGAAAAAGCGGCGGCAGAGGCGGCGGCAGCGGCCAAAGTCATCGTGGAGCAAACCAAGAAACGACCAGGCCTCTCGCATCAGGAAAAAAAGGAATGGGAAACCATCGAAGCCAAAATTGCGGAAACGGAAAAAGCCGTGGAAGCTGCGGAAGCGGCACTGGCAGTGGCCTCCAGCGCGGGAAAATTTATTGAAGTGCAGGAAGCGAACCTGCGATATGAGGGATTAAAGAAAACGGTGGAGACTTTATTCGCTCGCTGGGAATGGCTGGATGCAAAACAAAGTGGGAAGAACTAGAGCTGTGAACCGAGAGCCGTGAACCTAAAGCTGTTCCTTCTGCCCGTGATACACACTCTTACCAGTGATCTTATCGATCTCATTACGTAAGCGGAATTCAAAATCATATTCCCCTTCGCCTATTACTTCCGTAAACGGGGCAGTGATTTGCCCCCCCCGCATGACGCTTCGAAAAAACAAACTGCAATGGGCAAAAAAGGATATTTGTTCCTGCGCCGGAATAGTGGATTTGGATCGACGCGAGCGACGGAGATTTTTTAATCCGGTTTTGGTCTCGTAAAGACTCGCCTCCCTGAAAGTCAGCCAAGCCATGATGGAAAGCCCCAATAAAAAGACTGCCAATAACCAAAGACCCGCCTGACCCTGAGCTGCACTGCTTCCAATATCCGACACATACATGAGATTGCCCCCTTGTCTTTTAATTCTATCACTGGGCAAAAAAACTGCCTAGTCTTAAGTGGTTATGATTGTACGAGTAAGAGTGGCTCTTTTCATAAAGTCTAGGACAGGGAGCGGCACCAAGTCACGGTTTGGGATCGCAACGGAACACGCACCCAATTTGAATTCGATTATTTTTTTCTTAACATGTTTTAAATCATAGACTTATGATATTTACGTTGTAATTTTATTATGCCGAATTTTTTATTCTGGACCCATAAATTGTAAAGATGTCCAGAGCATAGGCGACAAAACTACCCGGCCCATGCCTTAGGTGAAAAAAAAGCGGTTGAAGATTTTCTGGAGTTTATTGTGAAAGTTTTGTGAGGTTTTTTTGTAAATTCATTGCGCCGCTAAAATCCATTCGGTCTCCGTTGACCATCGGCACAGGTCACCGTCGACCACCGGCATAGCCGGATCATCCCTTAGGAGTCGGAAATGAATACTTGGAAGAAAACATTGTCTATTTGCTTGTCGGGCATTGCCATGGCCGCCTGCGATAAAATTGATACCAAAGCCTCCCGTGACCTCAAGACCCAGAAAGATAAGGTCAGTTACGGAATTGGATTGGACATTGGAAAAAGCTTTAAACAACAGTCCCTGGACTCCAAGGACATTGACCTCGACAAGTTGCGCATTGGCATTCAAGATGCCATGGGAGAGATAAAGCCTATGCTTACAGACTCGCAATTGTCCAGTACCATGATGGCCTTCCAGAAGGAAATGATGGCGCGTCAGGACTCCGTGAACCGTAAAAAGGGTGAAGCCAATGTTAAAGCTGGCCAAGACTTTTTGGCCAAGAACGCCAAGGAACCTGGTGTTGTGACCATGCCTGACGGCCTCCAGTATAAAATAATCACGGCCGGTACTGGTAAAAAGCCTGATTCATCTAGCACCGTTTCCGTGAACTACACGGGTACTTTGATCGACGGCACCGAATTCGACAGCTCCGTAAAGCGCGGACAGCCGGTAACCTTCCCCGTAAACGGCGTGATCAAAGGCTGGACGGAAGCCTTGCAGCTTATGCCTGTGGGTTCAAAGTGGATGGTATACATCCCCGCCGCCCTTGGCTATGGCGAACATGGAGCAGGCCAGAAAATTGGCCCCAATGCCGCTTTGATTTTCGAAGTGGAATTGCTTTCCATCGTGGAACCCGCTAAGCCAGAATCCAGCACTCCAGCCATGCCTGCCGGTCATCCCGGATCCGCCGCGCACAAAGCCGGTTCCAAGGCCGCGAAATAATCTGAACAGCATTTGAAAGGAACGGTTTAATGGCCGATATAACCATAAAGCCATTCCGCAAAATATTGGTGGCGAACCGTGGGGAAATCGCCATCCGTATTTTTCGCGCGGCCACCGAAATGGGCATCCAGACGGTGGCCATCTATTCTCAAGAAGATCGTCTCAACCTCCATCGTTACAAGGCTGATGAAGCCTACCTGATCGGTGTCGGGAAAACTCCCGTTGGTGCTTACCTCGGCATTGAAGAAATCGTACAACTGGCATTGGATAAGCAGGTAGATGCCATCCATCCGGGTTACGGCTTCCTATCGGAAAATGCCGATTTTGCGCGTGCCTGCCGTGCCGCCGGTATCGCTTTTATTGGCCCACCACCCGAAGTTTTAGACGCTATGGGAGACAAAGTGGCCGCCCGTGCCATAGCCGAGCTGGCTGGCGTACCTGTTATTCCCGGAACCCGAGAGGGCCTGGAAACGGAACAGGATGCGCTTCTTTTCGCCAAAGAATATGGCTATCCGCTTATTATTAAAGCCGCCATGGGCGGCGGTGGACGCGGCATGAGCATCGTACGCGATCGCGGGGAATTGATCAATGCCATCGCTAGGTCCAAGGCGGAAGCAGAATCATCCTTCGGCAATCCAAAAGTTTTTATCGAACGCTATCTGGATGGCCCCAAGCATATTGAAGTTCAAATTCTAGCCGATCAATACGGCAGCCGCGTGCATCTTTTCGAACGCGATTGTTCCATTCAACGCCGACATCAAAAAGTGGTGGAAGTGGCACCAGCACTCAAGCTGTCGCTCAAACAAAAAGAAGCCCTGTATGCCGATGCGCTGGCCATTGCCCGCCAGGTGGGCTATGTCAATGCAGGCACGGTGGAATTTCTGGTCGACAAGCAGGGCAAGCACTATTTCATTGAAGTCAACCCGCGCATTCAAGTTGAACATACAGTAACGGAAGTCATCACCGGACGTGATATCGTACAATGTCAAATCCGTGTGGCCGAGGGCTATCCCCTCTCCCACCCTTTCATCCAAATCGAATCGCAAAAAAACATCAAGAAAAGCGGCTACTGCATTCAGCTGCGCCTCACTACAGAAGATCCGGCCAATAATTTTGCGCCCGATCATGGCAAAATCACCGCCTTCCGCGCAGGTGAAGGCTTTGGCATACGGCTCGATGCCGGATCCGGTTTCGATGGCGCCGTCATTACGCCGCATTACGACTCGCTGCTCATCAAAGTGTGCTCGTGGGGGCTAAGTTTTGATCAAGCCGCCAGCAAAGCCCTTCGTGCTATTCGCGAGTTCCGTATTCGCGGAGTTAAAACCAATATTCCCTTTTTGGAAAATGTCCTCAAGCATCCGGACTTCTTAAAAGGGGATTGCACCACCACTTTTATTGAAACCCATCCGGAGCTTTTCACCTTCAAGCCCAAGCTGGACCGCGCCAATAAGGTGCTGAATTATTTATCCAATCTGGCTGTGAATGGATTTCCGGAAATCGATGCCAAGCTAAAACCGGGCCGCATTCAAATGCCGCAGGTTCCTGCTGTTCCCAAATCTGCACCGCCCATTTCCCCCGCCTACGCGGTTTTCCAAGCCAAAGGGCCCAAGGGGCTGGCCGACTGGACGCTCCAGCAGAAATCACTGCTGCTTACGGACACCACTTTCCGGGATGCCCATCAAAGCCTCATCGCCACACGCATGCGCAGCGACGATCTTTTCCGTATCTCCCATGCTACCGCACACTTGGCGGCTCCCATGTTTTCACAGGAAATGTGGGGCGGCGCCACCTTTGACGTAGCCTTGCGCTTTCTGCATGAGGATCCGTGGGAACGCTTACGAAGAATCCGCCGGCTCATGCCTGGCACCTTACTACAGATGCTGCTACGCTCCGGCAATGCCGTAGGCTATACCAACTACCCAGACAATATCGTCAATCGGTTTATTGAAGCGTCGGCCCAAAACGGCATCGACATTTTCCGGATTTTCGACTGTTTAAATTGGGTGGAAGGTTTAAAACC
>JAYUHW010000344.1:0-6186 GCA_043766615.1 Fibrobacteria bacterium
TCATTTTTTCTCCTTTAGGTCCCAAATTTCTTCTTTAAAATTCAACGCGTGCCTAAGTCTCAATAATACGGGGAGTTCCCCCCAACTGGGTCTAGCTCCCAGAAAATAATGTTTCCTAATAGTAAACGCCATGCCTCACATTAGGTTACCGAGTTCTTTAAAAGGAAGATAGAGGAAAAAAAATATTTCGTCAGTCCTAAATTTCTATTTGATGAAATATTAAGGCATCCTCCGATTCTGTATTTCTATTAGTTTTCCCATTCCAGATGCATGCCTTTCGGAAAGCTTCGCTCACCTATCCAATGGAATCATTCTTCAATAGCTGCTTTTTTGAAATAATTTTACCTCTCCTCCACTCTCTATCCATTCTAAACACAAAAGCGGAAACTAAACAATGCTGGTACGAATAAAGGGGAAATACACCCACGGTTAAAGCCACCACACAGAAGGTCAAATCCCGCAAGGGTGAGCCTGCGTAAATCGGGTCATCGGGAGAGAATTCGAAGGGGCATTGGTGGAACAACTTATTTGCGCATTGGCTTCCGAAGATTTGCTTATCGGGGATAGGTAATATCGAAATGGAAAATGGTTGGGGCGACTGATAAAGGCCAGAAATAGCTTGGCTATCTAAGATCGAAAGATGTACCCTCATAAACTCAAACTTCTAAAACAAATTCATATTTTATGTCTGGCTGCATCGACATGTTTTTTCACTCGGTCCTGAGGTGCAGTATTTTGAGAGAACAAAAAAACATTTAGGAGTATAAAATGGATAAACATTATTTTCTGCTTTGCAAAAAGGCCGTTGCGGCCATTTCCTTGACCATGGGTTTGACCGGAGTCGCCGAGGCGGCCAATTCGGGAGTGTTTCTGGATAAGTCCAACGCTCCGGCATTTCAGGGCCAATATTTCGAAACGTACTTCGAGATCGATTTTTCGAAAGCTTCCGCTATGTTCCCCAGTCGGAATTACTTGACCTGGGTGAATCCGACTTCTAACCCCCCCCAGACGGTGGATTATTTCACCCAGTACCTGAATTCCGACAATACCCCTTACGGCACCTGTTTTGAGATTAACAGCGAGATGCCTGGGTCCACCGGTTCCGACCCGATCATCCATACCAGGAATGCAGCTGGGGCCTGGGTTGCCTTAGCCGATGACAATGCGGGCTATAGCCAATTCCGGGCCCGAATATTCGTTACACCTAGGGCCCAAAACGAGTATAGGATTTCCCATTATTTCACCTCCGGAACAAATGAATCTTTCTACCTGCGGATCAAGAAAATTAATGCCGACCCGGGGCTGACCATCAATTCTCAGAGCTGCCGGCTTTCCGGGATTCCCTTCCACCAAGCCGACCAGAACGGCGGAAACCCCCTATAATCATTTCTCTAATCCGGCTAAGGGATGCTTGGCCGGATTTTCCACCCCTTTAAAGGCAAGAAAGTGGCAATGCGTACAACGGGCATATTGGTTTTCCTGCTATCGGTATGGCTTTCGGCCATACCTCGCGCTCAGATCAGCGTCTACCCTGCGAAAAAGGTTCGCACGGAGGTCGAAGAACGGATCTATCTGGAGGAGGAGGTGCGCGCTTCACATTTGTCCCACCATCTGGCGGAAGGGCAGGACAGGAAACGCAATGCCCTCCTGAGTCGGTTCCGAATCCAGGCAGGAATGGATCCATGCCTGGCCTATAACCGACCCGCTCGGGAATGCATCGTTTATGTTGAAGATTTCAATGCAGCCGTAGCCACCTACCTCCCAGATTCCTTCGATTCACTTCCCGAAACCCAATTCCTAACCCTGGTCCGCAAGGCTCGTGGAACCACCCTAGAGACCCTACTGGAAAAAGCCTACTTGCGGGAGATGAGTTCCATGGGGCCCATCGCGCCTTCTGCATCCGTACGGAAAACCGCATTCGCCGAAGGAAATGTCACGGACTCTCTGCTGAAAGTCCGTTTCCGGAAATACTTCCCAGCCCTCCTCGCTTTGGACGCTGGCATCCGCGTAAAGGTATTCGCCTCTTCCGATTCCTCTATCCTTGACTCCCTCATCCGAACTGAAAAGGGACGAATGGGACTCAACACGTATTCACTCCAATCCCTGCCCGAAGGAATCGCTCTGGATTTATTAGGAACCAGACCAGGGTTCTGGACCCGTATCCGCAAAGTTCCCTTCGGATTCCTGTCACTCAGCCCTGTAACCCCCCCTCCAACCCCTGCGGATTGCCGCAGAATCCTGTCGGATATCGAAAACCAGGCCGCTCCGGCTGAAACAGACCGTGATCAGCGTGCCCGCGAATTCTTCCACAGTCATCGCGAGGACTTCCGCACTCGGGATACCCTAGAACTTTGCGTCCGACTAGTGCCTGCCCGGAAGGCGGTTGGTGAGCCTGGAAGCGACGGGAATTCCGTTTCTCCGAAAGCCACAGGAGCCATGGCTGCCGAAATGGAAAAAATCGCCCCCGTTTGCCTCGAATCGATCGGATTGCCCCCGGCCATAGCCGCGTTTGTGGAGAAACGTTTTCAAGGCGCCCATCCGGACTCAGTCGGTCCGGTGCGACTCGAGTACGGCATCTGGACCTTTGCGTTCTTGGGCCGCAAGCCCGGTCAGAGGCTCTTAACCTTCGAGGAGGCTAAAACTCTCATTAATGTCCGGATGGATGCCCTGGTCGTTAAAAACCTCATCCGCCAGGCAATGGATCGATTGAGAACGAAGCTCGAAGCAGAAACTCTTGTCCTGTCCCAGGCGGCCCTGATCGAAAACCTGAGGGAATCCAAGCCGCACGACGACGCTTTCAAGGTTTATGTTTCCGCGAAGCTAGCTTGGATTACAGAAAACATACAGATAGTTTACAGCCTCGAAGATTAGATCATGCGACTTGAGTCCATTAACTCAAAACTATTTCATCCCCCTCGAGTTCAGCCGCTTTTCGGTTAAAGATGGATAAAGACTCTGCCAGATGGCTCAAGGTTGGTTGAAGTCTGGGACCCATGCCTTCAGGAATGGATTCTGGTTCGAGAAATTGCCATGCTGGGTGAGGAAGTCGACCCAAATACCTGGGCCAAGATTGAAGACAGGGTGAGGCAGGGACTCACGACCCAAGCCACTAAACCTCGAAAAAAAAGAACGTGCTCTCGAAAAGTCCGGCGCCTGTTACCAAATGGCCGCGACTTTTGCAAAACGAATATCGAAAAGCGGAAAGTCAATGCGAAATCAGGAAACCATGAGTTTCCGAAAGGCATTTATGCTAGAGTCATTTACTTAAACAGTGGCTGCAATTCCTTAAACTCCGGCGTTCCCGCCGCGCGAAGCCACTCAAATACTATCATCTCCATGGAAACCAGAATCGCACCGTGGCGCTCAAGACGTTGCAATGCCAAATCTCGATTTTGTTCCTTCCTGGAAGCAACGGAATCTGCAGCAATAAATACGGCATAACCTGCGGCCAGAAGCTCCAGGCCCGTTTGTAAAACGCAAACATGCGTTTCAACGCCTACCAGCACCACTTGCTTTCGGCCTTTGGTCTTAAGTTCCTGCAATAAAGGTTCGCAACCAAGCGCACTAAAACAAAGCTTGGGGTGGTAAATCTGGGTCGACGGCAAACAGTGCTTCAGCTCTGCCGCCGTAGCACCGAGGGCTTTTGGATATTGTTCGCTTACGATCACAGGCACACTTAATCGCAAGGCACTGCGCACTAAAATCACCCCATTGTGGATAACCGTTTCAATGCCGGCTATAGCAGGTCGAAACTTCTCCTGAATATCAACAAGGAGAAGAACCGAATCCGAAACATTTAATAATACTTCGGGGGACTTGGCTTCAGAAGCCATTACACTTCCTTGGAGTCAATCCACTTCATGTTCTTGCGCAGCCGGCGACCGACTACTTCAAGCGGATGATTCTTCTCCTTGGCTTCCCAGGCTCGGAAGTTTTTGCCGCCGCTTTGCAGCTCGGTCAAAAAGGTCTTGGCGAACTTGCCATTTTGAATTTCCTTCAGAACCTTTTTCATCTCCAACTTGGTTTTAGCGGTGATGATGCGGGGCCCGGTAACCATGTCGCCGAACTCGGCCGTATTGCTGACCGAATAACGCATGTAGCTTAAGCCACCCTGATAGAAGAGGTCGACGATGAGCTTCACTTCATGCATGCATTCGAAATAAGCCAACTCTTCGGGATAACCGGCTTCGATCAAGGTTTCAAAACCTGCTTTTACTAGCGCTGACAAGCCGCCGCACAAAACGCTTTGTTCCCCGAAAAGATCGGTTTCAGTTTCATCCTTGAAATTGGTCTCAATGGCGCCGGCCTTGAGGCCGCCCACGCCGCGGGCATGCGCTAGAGCTATGTCTTTGGCTTTTCCAGTCGCATCTTGTTGGATGGCGATGAGGCAAGGCACGCCGCCACCTTTGACGAATTCGCTGCGAACCAAGTGACCGGGGCCTTTGGGCGCGATCATGATGACATTGACATCCTTAGGAGGAACGATATTCTTGAAATGAATGTTGAATCCATGGGACCAAATCAAGGTCTTGCCAGGTTTTAGATTGGGAAGAATATCCGTGGTATACACGGCCTTTTGCACTTCATCGGGAAGCAGTATTTGAATAATGTCCGCTTGAGCGGCAGCTTCGGCTGCGCTAACGGGCTTGAAGCCGTGCTTGACAGCAAGTTTGTAGTTGGCCGACCCCTTGCGTTGGCCGATGATGACCTTTACGCCACTGTCACGCAAATTTTGAGCTTGGGCATGGCCCTGGCTACCATAACCAATTACGGCCACGGTTTTGCCTTTGAGGGGAGCCATGGAACCGTCTTTCATCGTATACACTTTTAACATTGCTGGGGCCTTTCCTTTGAAAATCAGGGTTCTAATTTAGAAAATCCGGGGGGTGTTGTCTTATAAAGGAGTTTAAAGCCTCCATAGCCAATTGCGTAGCGTTTGTCGGGGTTTTATGGCCTTGTTGCGCTTTCGCCCTGCGTTTATAATTTTTTGCGCTTGCCTGTAGAGCCTTCAAAAGAACGCCTTCGCCCTTGGTCCTGGCATCAAATTTCCACTCCTTAATTTGCGCTGCAATTAAAGGCTTGTCCTTCTCAATTTTTATGCCGGTCGCTGCGAATATTCTGCAATCATAGTCACGACAGGTTTGTGGTCGGTTTTCATAAATAGAACAGACATTGTCCTTAAACATTGGACAGTGCCCATTTTCGCGGTAGCCAAGTAGCACATTCCCCTTGGGCAAGCCTGGAGCCGGGAACAAAAGTTTTTTGGGTATCGAGGCCAAGGTGGCTTTTTCATGAGGTTGGATGTGAATGAAATACCCAGAAGTACAACACCCACGACAATCACCGCAAGGAACGGATGCACCCTTTTCCAAATACTGTGAATCGGTAAATTCCTGTAGCCATTTAGAAATGAGCATCTTATTCACTCAGTGTGGATTCAATCACCTCAATGAGTACGGGATCTTCCGGCAAAACATCGGGTGGAAATCGCGCTACGATTTCACCTTTGCGATTGATCAGAAATTTTTCAAAATTCCAGGTTATTTCACCTATAACACCTGTGTTACTCACTGTTGTAAATATTTTTCTTAGCGATTGACGAACCCAATTTCCAGTCTTAGATGCTTCTTGGAAGTGTTGCGTGAGGAAAGCATAAAGCGGGTGTTGACTTGGCCCTTTTACAGCTAACTTTGCAAATACGGGAAAAGTCACATCGTAATTAAGCTGGCAAAACTCCTGGATTTCTTTATTTGTTCCAGGTTCTTGAGCCTTGAATTCATTGGCTGGGAAGCCTAATACGGAAAAACCCTGTTCACGATATTTTTTATGGATTTTTTCTAAGCCTGTATACTGTGGTGTAAGTCCGCATTTGGAAGCCACATTTACGACTAAGAGAACTTTACCAGAAAACTCAGCCAGTGAAGTCTCTGACTCATCGGCGCGTTTGAATGGGATTGTGTAGATTGGGTTCATAGTTTAGAAGCTACAATTTATGCGATCAAGATTCACCTATCAAGCCACGGCTCTGAGCTGATAGAGATACTTTTGAAATCCTACGAAAACCTTACCGACCTCTTCCGGCCTTCCAAGGTCAGCGAAGGCATCGGCCATGGAGTTGTGGTATTTAAGCTTAAGCAGAGGCGGTAATTTTTCCTGATTGAGCTCTTCGACGCCAACGCTCACATA
>JAYUHW010000345.1:0-4450 GCA_043766615.1 Fibrobacteria bacterium
TTATTCACGGAAACGAAAGAAATAGCGCCTTTAAAGGACTTCGCATATTCACTGAAAGCGATACTTGCTTGCGGAATGGGCACGGAGAATCGAGTACCGGCTACGAGATATTCGGAATTTTCCGTCGTGAACGGCGAACTATGGTTTCCTGCACTATTGGGTATTTCAATGGTCTCAACGGTTTCAAAAGTCCGCAGATCAATTCTTGCGATACGGGGAGTATTGTTTCCATTGATGAAAATATATCGCCCATCCGCCTCACCATTGGTTTGGGAAAGCTGGGGATGGTGAGCATCGTCCCATGGGATGAATCCAAAACTTGTTTGCAGCAAGGGCTTGGTTTCTTCCGAATAACCGTAACCATTTTCTGCGTTTTGCGAAAAAACGGGAATAACTCTTATTGTTCGACCGGATGGCAAGCCGACGACGGACAGTTGTCCACTGAAGCCGCCGGAAAAAAAACCGTAGAGTTCATCATGGGTTCCAGGTGCAACATACACTCTTTGGGCAGCGTCACTAGTCAAGCCGGGTGCCGCCTTGCGCTCTACTTGTTTATTACAACCTGCCAGCAAGGTCATTGCCAATGCGGCAACGCCAATCGCAGATGCTAGGGTGGACGAATTGTTTTTCATCATTACTCCTTTAATTATTGTGGACCATCATGTTTTCGGAAATACTCTAAAACTGCCCGGGCATCTTCTTCAGTTGCATTGACAGACATTTGGGTCATGTACATTCCCAGCAAGGCTTTAGCCGTATCATCCTGCTGTGTCATTACGGACGGATTCAAAATCATATTCATAATCCATTCTGGACTTCGCCGTTTTGTCACGCCTGAAATAGGCGGGCCCACATAGCGCGTATCCATTTTATGGCATGCGGAGCAAACACCAGAAAAAATTTTCTCACCTTTGGCAGCGAGGGCGTCATCAATGGCGCCCAATTCGATATTTTTAATAGGGCCTACTCCTTTGGATGGTCCTTTGGCCTCAGCCTTTGATTCCGTTTTAGCCGCATCCTTTGGAGTATTTTCTTGGCCATTTGAATCTTTCTTACCGCAGCCAACTACCATTAAGCCTGCCATCATCATGGCAAGGCAGCCCGTCCATACCGATAACCGCGTAAATTTTGTGGAATCCATTTTAATTATCATCTGCATTCTCTCTCCAGCTTGTTTTCCATCGACTCAGTTCCCGATGCCTATTTTGACCGTGCCTGAATCACCATAGAATCACTATCAAGCAAAGTCGATGCCATTCGAAACCTGAGCCAATCGTAGCTGAATTGGATATATGATTTAATTGCCATATCGCCCAGAATACTTTTAGGAGGCGACTTTTGTCCGGGTGGCAGCCAAGCAATGGGCTATTGAATGAACAATTTAGAACCGCTTAAGCTGCAATAAAATTGTCTTTATGACACATAAAATGTCATTTTGACAGGTTCTCATGAACCATTGATACTTCGCTTTACCTCGAAAAGAGGCCAGTGAGCATCTGATGGTAGAAATCCAAGGATTTTATCGGTCGAGCCCCTCCGGCATGATTGCCCAAGAAGTCCAGCAAAAAAGTTTCCGCCCGCAGCTCTTCCTCTCGCGTGAGACGACCCGCATGCAGTCCCAATTCTTGCACACGATCCAACCACTGTATGAGACGACCAGAATAAGTAGCGCCCCCACCTTTTCCGGATGCACAGGTGAAACAAATCGGTCCCCCGAGTTCAGCATCCATGCACACGCGCAAACCCAAATCCAATCCACCACATCGCACGCATTCCATAAACTGCGGACTGAATCCAGATACCGCGCAAAGGCCGAGCAAAAAATCGCATGCATGGGCTACGGGATCAAAGGAATCCTCGCGAGCATATTCCAATTGCTCCATGCCTTCCACCAATAATTCATAATGCGGCATGGATACAGCAGGACCGTGCATGTATTTGCTATACAATTCCATAAAAACATGCCCCAACGCCTGCCTACTAGGATCGGATTTGAGACGCGGATACTCCTGGATAAGACTGACTTCCATCAGAGTCAGAACTTCCGACTTGGATTTTTCCGAATAGACAAATTGGTTGAGCGTGAAAAAATCCAGCAAGCCGTGGAATTTTGATTTTTGCCGCTTGGCACCTTTGGCTATCAAGGTGATAAGCCCGGAGTCCCGCGTAAAAACCTTGAGGATAAGACTGGTATCCGAGAACGGAATCTTTTTTAGAATGAGTCCCGGCGACTTTATTGCTGGCATAATCCGGATTTCATCGGATGAATCTGGCCCACTGCATAGTTCTGATTGGCCTCAAGCCATTCAAAACGCATATTCAATGGACCATTCTGTCTGCGCGCCCACTTGGAGTAGCGTTTGGTAATAGGGCTCCAAGGAAATGGTGCGATCATTGGCCCATACCGGCAACCAAGCTACCGGAAATTGACACGCCACAGCCATTTCGCCAAGCAGAGGATGGCGTTGGTGAAAAGACATGGGAAATCCGAAGGGCAAATTGAGAAGTTGAAAGCCACCTGATTTCCAAGGGTATTCGGGAATGCGTTCCAAATAGCCCAGGCTATTGAATCGATAGGCGCCAATATCGGGAAGATACCGAATCAAATCACATTCCACCGAAAACTTCGCGCACTCAAAACCAGCATGAGGAAAAAAGGGATGAGCGAACCATCGCAGAGGCAATTCAGTCTTGCCTAGATTTGCAACGGCTGTCTTGGACACCAGCGTCCGACCTTGCAATGAAATTGTTTTGGTGAGGAGCAAGTCCCAGTGTTTGAAACTTTGTCGGGACGACATGGTGCACGAAGCGGACTTAAGGTCGACATCCCATGTGGCGAATTCCTTAACGGTGAAATTGTTGCGCACATGAAACGGTTTGACGGGACTTTCCCTAAGTACCCGGCCCACTCCAATTACGTATACATCTTCGCCGACCAACGCACTCTGTTGCCCCAGTGCGATTTCGAAAACTTCCGGACACCCCTGACCATCAAAGGCGGAAGGATTGGCATCCGGAAATTTTGGACCGGAAAATAATTCGCCCTTAATGGAATCCGTTGCCTGCCAGATATATCCACCTGCGCAATACCGAGAACCCAGGCGGGCTCGATCCTCTATAGGGTCGAGAATGGAGATGCGAATTTCAGAATTCTCAATTTGAAACATGGGCGCGCCTTCCTTTGCTTTGGACTAGGAATGAACCGTCAGCCGTTTTAACAATCCGGTCAAAAAATCCAGCTCCTGCTGATTGGGTTTCAGACGTTGCCATAGCATGCGCGCATACTCCTTTTGGGCAGAAGCTTTTCCGCCCCGAAAAAAATTCCCTTTCTCCAATGTCAGGAGCATTCGATCCAGGGCTGCCGCATTTTCTTGTTGCGTCGGTAGGTTCCGTTTATTTGCGGGCGCAGAGTCCAACAATCGCGGTTCTGTTGAGGGATCTCCAAGAAAAGCATAGAGCCCAATGGCAACGGCATGGGATAGGTTGAGACTGAGGGTCGCATCGAACATGGGGATGGTCACAAGATGCGATAAGAGTAAAGATTCCTCACGGGAAAGCCCTTGCGACTCACGGCCAAAAACCAATGCGGTTTGCATGGCGTCCGTTTTCATTTCCCGCCATTCAGCAACCATGTGGTGCAAATCTTGACTTGGCTGCCCGGACTCACGCACTCGTCGAGTAAATCCCATGGCATAATGACAGTCTGCGATGGCGGCGGGTAAACTATCGAAATATTGAATGGCGCCCAAAACCTGACGCGCGCCCTTACCCGTTTTTTTGGCGGCTTCCATTTCGCCTATGCCTGGGCTTCCTACAATGCGACAGTCTTCAACGCCATAACAGGTCAATGTTCTAGCAATGAACCCTACATTTGCGGCGTTTTCCGGCTCCACCAAAACCACAGCCATACCCCGAGGCCGCTTAAGAGCATTCGTGTTTACAGCGTGATTGCCAACTGTATTCAAGTTTCCGGCTCTACCCATCGCCCATGGTCTTTAATGAGACGGACTAAGGCCTCGGGCGCTTCGGCTTCTGGAATATTCTTGCGCACACAATCCCGACCCACGTAGAGATTGACCTTGCTCGGAGCCCCGCCCACATAGCCGAAATCGGCATCGGCCATTTCTCCGGGACCGTTCACAATGCAACCCATTATGGCAATGGAGATGCTCTTTAGGTGCGCGGTACGGGCACGAATTTTTTGTGTGGTGGTTTGCAGATCAAATAAAGTGCGACCGCAACTGGGGCACGCTACATATTCCGGTTTGGTTTTCCGAACTCCCGCTGCTTGCAAAATATCAAAGGCCAAGTGCATGCATGCTTTTGGGCCCGATGCACCGCCAACAAGCAGCATGTCCCCGATTCCATCTACAAGTAAGGATCCGAATTGCGTCGCCAATTGCATATTTTCCTCAGGCGTCCCGTCACTGTTACCGCGGAGGATAATTGG
>JAYUHW010000346.1:0-2558 GCA_043766615.1 Fibrobacteria bacterium
GGGTTGGCACGAAACGCAACGCCCAATACTTTGGTTTCCAGAAAAGGGTAGCCGCCTTCCAGCTTCTCCCGAGCACCTAAAAAATCACCGGTTAGAAATCTGCGGCCCAATCGATATAAGCTTAAGGCATTAATGTCCAAGCATCGGCTGATATGGCGTTCCCGCCTTTTGCCTAATGGATCTTCGAGCCATCCTGTGCTGTATCGATAACCTAGAATGGACACACTGAATCCTGAATTTGTGACTCCGGGATCCGACATATTTGTTCTGCTAGTTATTTCGTGATCCATGTCTCTTCCCGTTTCAAATTCAAGAATGTCCGCGACATGCAGAGTCAAGCCCACGGCACCCACATAGGTTGTCGGAATCGGATCACTTTGTTCGGATTCCATGTAAAAAACTCGAGGCCCGATATTTTTGCAGCTCATCCCCAAAGAAGGAACGAATTCAATCGAGGACATCCCCATTGGCTTGAATGGCTGAAACTTGGGATCGATTAAAAGACCAAAATCAAACGCCCAGCTTTTAGCGTCATAGGCACTATTTTCACGAAGATGACTGTCGATAAATTTTATCGTTCCTCCCAAGGATATCGGCACGCCCAACCGGATGCCAAGGCCAAGTCCATAGACGGATTCATTTGGATTGAAAAAGGTGCCTAGTCGCTGATTGTTGGCGTCGACATTTTCGGACTGTCCAAAATGGACGGAGTTTCGGAAAAATCCAATGCCGATGTCAGTGCCGAAGGCAGGATCTGGAATCACACCGGTTATAGCCCAAAAAGTCTGACTCAAATCTTGAATTCCCAAAACCGGTAACAGATTTTGATCAGAATGAGTGAAATGGATTTGCGATCCCGTTGCCCTTGAAATTTCGGGTAATGTCGCTGGATTGTAATACAGGCTCGCAGCCCCATCGGGAAAGGCCGCGCCGCTTTGCAGGCTTGAATAGCCTGCGCCACCGGGTGGAGGCATAACCAAGGTAATGATTGCACTCCCGCCTTGCGCCATGGAGGCAACCCCGCTCCAGGCCAATAGTAGCCCAAGCAATCGAAGTGCCGAAATAGGCCTCTGGAAGGATGTATCTGAAACCGTTTTAACCATGTTCACCCAATTCTATGGTGTCTTGAAAGCTAGGTTTAATTGGGCTTGATCCAAGTATATGGATTGCTAATTTTCCTTTCCGCCAACCAAAGGACACAATATGGAAGCCACTGCAGAAGCCCTTCTTTATATCGGTGAATCTCCTGCGCATGGACGTGGAATCTATGCTGGAGAGGTTATATCCAAGGGAACTCGCGTGATTGAGTGTCGAGGTATTCTTCGCCATAAGGATGAAGTGGTGGAGGGCATGCGGGCGTTACAAGTGGGTCCGGAAACCTTTCTGGCGGAAGATCCAGATCATCCGCGCATGGACGATTTCATCAATCATAGCTGTGATCCCAATGTCGGTTTTGCCGATGGGTCTCTGATTTTATTCTCGCTACGGGACATCCAGAAGGACGAGGAGCTTTTCTGGGATTACAGCACGTCCATCAATGAGGCCGGATGGCAAATTGATTGTGCTTGTGGATCAAAAAATTGTCGCGGAAAAATTCAGAGTTACTGTGACCTGCCCAAACAGGAACAGACGCGACTCCAAGGGATTATACTGAACTATTTGCGGTGAGGCTGGTTTTCTGCCAAATCGAATACTGCCGGTCGCTAATGTCCTGGTGGAAATCGACGAGATCGCTCAATACCGGCCCATGTCGCAAGAGGGTAAAGCGTCCCGACTTGCGTCCCAATTCCACAAATGCATCCTGTTCCGCTTGTGAATGACAAAAGACCAGCAGGCATCCACCGGAGCGTAAGAGCGCGGCGGATTGGGACAGAAAATTGGGAGGCGAGTAGAAACGGAGCGGAAGCCCCCAGAGCAGCAGTTGATAGCGGGTCACAAAGGGATAGAAGATGGAAATAAAATCATAACTGTCGACGGGCATTTTCAGGAAATCACCAATGCTGTAGCGGACTTTGGCATTCCCGGTTTGAGCCGCATACGCATGGGCGTAATCTTGGCGGGAATGAAAATCGGAATAGATCCCATAACCGTCCAATTCTATCCCGTCCAACGAAACCGATCGGCCCTGTGGATGCTGGTAGAATTTTAACCATCGCTCCAGCCCAAAGACATAATGCCAATCTTGGGAGCCGACATCCAAGGCTTTGCACGCAGAACCGAGCATGGCAGAAAAATCAATTCCTTGCGTGGCATTTTCCAGAGTATGCAACAGATAAAGATTTTTTCGATAGAGTGCTGTCGTCGACATGTGGGCAAGCGGTTCCAGTCCATATCGTTCCCGGAAATACAACTCTCTAGTCTGAGCAGTCTTTCGGCCTGTTTCCAAATAGGCGAAAAGGTTATCCTTGGGTTCCTGGAAAAGAGTAGGCTTGCCACGCGACCACCGTAAGGTCTGCCGTATCCAAAAGGAAAAAGCGTTCCCGGGAATGCGCGTGAACGCCAGAAACCGTTTAAGCTTGAAGTTGATTTTAATTGTATTCAAAGGCTAGCGGTGGAAA
>JAYUHW010000347.1:0-3186 GCA_043766615.1 Fibrobacteria bacterium
TGAATATCACCGAAAACACTAAGCCGATTGGCCACAATCGGGGCTTCAGCATATATGTCACCGCGCACCAAGGATAGATTTGTGCGAAGATGCAACTTATCCGGGATGCGAGTGTCGGATTTCAATTCGACCACTCCGGATAGTGCCCCAGGGAATTCCACGGGAAAATCGTCCCGGTACAAGCCCACCGCCTGAAGCGTGTTCAAGTTGAAAATCGAAAAGGTGCCGCCCACATGGTAAGGCTGAATCAAGGGAATTCCATTTAAAACCACGCGCGTCTGATCGGCATCTCCTCCTCGGACAAAGGGCCGAATATTGACATCATTTTGAACTGTTACACCCGGTGTAAAATCGATAGCCCGAATCGGATCATTCATGGCACTGGGTATTTTCCGAATGAAATCACTTTTGACCTCAGTGGGTTGCGCCCGGTAATTTTCTTGGACTGCCTTAACTCGTCGCTCCGGCAATTCCAGGAAGGTGGAATCCGCCCGCAACGCTAACTCTGAATCTACGAGTGCCCAGGTGTTTTGGGTGAGAAGCAAGGGTAGAAATATCCCCACGGTTTCAAGACACAGCAGAACCAGTCGGAGACCCAGCAGAACCAACCAGGGAAGATTATTGGCCTTCATTGGAAATTCCACCCGAAACCAAGGTCCACATTCCATTGGACCAGCGGAATATCTTCCCACCTGAATTTCTGACTGCCAATGGGGACTTGGGGCAGAGTCAAATTGATTTGGGGGATAATAAAATCTGGCAAGACCCTTACAATCGGGAGTTTGAGAAAAATTCCAGTAGCAGCCTGGGCAATAAATATTTGGTTATGCGGCAGGGCATGAGAGAAATCCTCGCGCATCACTTCATCAATTTGGGTTGCCAACCACGTACCCCTGAGGTTACCAAAAAAAAGTGGTCGACCCCACTGTTTGGATAGTGCGTATTCCGCAAATACGGAATTGTCCGCCCAGGCTCCGATTCCCCATCCCATTCCAAATTTATGATGAATGGAAGGACCTGAGGGTAAGGCCAGATTTAGAGCAAACTCCATGGTGGCAGGATGGGTAGGCGCTTCCACATGCCATTGCAATTCTACACCCGGGAATGGTCCCCAGTCCTTGCGAAGCCCAAGGCGATAATCGAAACTGCCCTGCATGACTTGTGATTGAACCACCTTTTCGACTCCAGCGCCGGTTTCATTGCAAGACTTTTTCAACCCAGCGGAATCTACAGTACCATTTTCACATTTCCAAATCGACTGTCTTCCAATGCCAAATGTCGCCTGGCTTTCTCCCGCTGGCAGCAAGACACCCGTATTGAAATGATGGACGGAATACAAACAACCGGTCAGGAAGAAGGCCGACAAAATGCTCGCGAATCTGGTCAATGAAACCCCGGTAACCGGTCAAGTTTTGAATAGACTCCACTGAATGCCGTCTGGAAACAAAGAATCTACATCGGTAATCTTGAAAAGCAATTGGAATGCCAACAATCCATAGTGATATTGAAAGTTAAGGCTCGTTAACGTCGATTAAAATGGTATTTTTAAATGGTCCCAACCTCGGAAGCACTATGGCCAGAACATCTTTGTTAAGAGCTTTGCAAAAACATTTTCGATCGCATCCTGCCGTTTGCAATGCAGCGGAAGATTATTCAGCGTCAACGCAAAACTATGTATCACGCAGATCCTTTGTTGCCGGCAGCGGCGCACTCCTCCTTGGCGCGGCTTTACCCAAGTCCATTTTGGGAAGCAAGAGGGAAAGGCGCATCGCCATTGTAGGCGGTGGAATATCCGGCTTGAGCTGTGCGCTCAAACTGTCTGATCATGGCGTCAAAGCGACCGTCTATGAAGCTTCCGCACGCTTGGGTGGTCGCATGTTCAGCAATACAGGCTATTGGAACGATGAACAGATTACCGAATGGTGCGGCGAGCTGATCGACACTGGGCATAAAACTATACAGAAACTTGCTGGCCGTTTTAATTTGAAATTGGACAATTTGATTGAAGCCGAGCCCAAAGGTTCGGAAGGCACATTTTATTTTGATGGCCAGTATTATCCAAAAGCCCAATTCCTGGTGGATGTTGAGCCCGTTATCGTCCGCGTGCTGGCGGACTTAAAAGACAGCGATTTTCCCACCACATACGAAAAGTCTACGCCAGGTGGAAGGGATTTGGATAAAATGAGTGTGTACGACTGGATTGAGTCGCGGGTATCGGGTGGACATGCATCCCCGCTTGGACAACTCCTGGATACGGCTTACGCGATCGAATACGGTGCGGACACGACTGATCAGTCGGCATTAAACCTTATTTATTTACTAGGATACCAGCCACCGCATGGCGAAACCGCCCTTTTTGGGGTTTCGGATGAAACCTTCCATATTCACGGCGGAAATGAAGAATTGCCCCGTGCCATTGCCAAAGAGTTGGGTCCGGACCGATTTGTACTTGGACGACAGCTGGTCAGCCTCGAAAAGTTGGCGCATGAAAGCCTGCGCCTTACTTTCAAAACAAGTTCAGGCGGTACTGAAGAAGTCGTGGCGGATTGCGTCGTGTTGGCCCTACCGTTCTCTGTATTAAGAGACATAGATATCCGCAATGCGGGATTTGACGCCTTAAAGTTGAAGGCTATCCAGGAACTTGGACGTGGACGCAATGGAAAAACCCAATTGCAATTTCAACAAAGAACCTGGAATCAAGTCGGTGCTTGGCCCGGTATCGGCAATGGTGACACGTATACCGATTCTGGCTACCAGTCCAGCTGGGAGGTCACTCGGGCTCAAAAAGGCCCCAGCGGCATTCTAAATTTCTTTTCCGGCGGTAGCGTAACGGAAAAAATGGAAACGACCCAGCCATTTACGTCCAGTGGAAATCCCCAGGCTCAGAAGGATGCCAAGGCTGCACTTGCTGCGGGAGAAGTTGTGTTCCCCACTCTCACACGTCAGTGGAATGGAAAGCTAACCCAGTCGATGCCCCATTTAAGTCCCTTCATGCGAGCCTCCTATGCCTATTATCGCGTCGGTCAATACTCGTCTTTCGGCGGATATGAAGGTGCTGCCCAAGGTCAAGTTTTCTTTGCCGGGGACCATTGCTCACAAGATTTTCAGGGTTATATGGAAGGTGCAGCTTCAGAAGGTGAACGTGCTGCGGATGAAGTATTAAAGCATTGAAATCGGGATGCCCGG
>JAYUHW010000348.1:0-2335 GCA_043766615.1 Fibrobacteria bacterium
ATGCCCCTCAATATGTGGATCGAATCCATTCGGCAGTCCGAGGCGAATGACAATGAAATGGAAGTAAAGGGTAGAACTTTGGTTTTTCCGGAAATTGCCGAATATATGTTGGAACTCGAAAAAAATGAGTATTTCGAGAAAGTTCTTTTGAATGGTATAGAATTGCAAAAGGAAACTTCGCACAGCGCTTTTTTGTTTACGGTCCGTATCAATCTCAATCCCAACGTTGGGATTGACAATGCCCTCGGGGACCCGAAACCACCTGAGGTTCAATGAAGAATCTTTCCCTTAATGCCAAGATATGGATCTTTGCCGCTGGTTGCTTGCTGGCCATCCTATATATGGGATATAATTTTTACGATGGTGAATATGTGGCCTACTCCCGATCAGTGGAGAAGTTGGATTTGGATATTAGGCACAAAAAAGGGGAGTTGCGCCAGATACTTGCCCAGAAACAACGGCTCAAGGATTTGGAAACGGAAATAGAACAGGCCAATGCCGAATTCGTAAGATTGCAGGACATGTTTCCGGATGAGGAGTTGATTCCTCGGCGCCTCATAGACCTTACCGCTGTAACCCGAAAATCATTGACTATTCCCACCAAGTTTCTTCCTCTGCGCGTGGAGGAAAAAGATTTTTACAAAGAAAACCATTATGCCATCACCATTTCATCTAGTTTCCATGCATTGGGAATGCTATTTGGAGAAGTGGCTAATTTCCGATACCCGACTTCAATAAACAAACTGATTATCGAAAAGGCCGGAGATCTTGAAAAGGAAGTCAACGACGCCAAAGATCACGGGGAAATTCCTAGAACTTTGGTGGCTAATTTCCAGCTCACAACCTATACCTCAAAGCGATAAATAATGAATTTGGAAATGTTACCCAAGGCCACCAGCACGAATACGGAACCAGTCTTCCGATCCGCTCCGTGTTGGGCCGGTCACATGGCATTTGCCTTTTTTGTGGCTTTGTTCATTACCTGGTCGCCAGCCCAGTCCCGTGAGCTGATTGGCATCAAGTTGGTTTGTGGTACAACTCAATCCCTGCTCGATATTTCCTTTTCCAATGCTGCGACAGAAGAGGGCTTCCCGTCCTACTTTCAAAAAGTGGATTCGAGTAAAGGCGTTCTGATCCTTTCATTCCTGGAAACCGAAACGGCCTTTCCACTGGGACGGCATACTGTGGATTCCAACAGCCGAAATTTAGAAGCCATTCAATTGCGAAAAATGACCAGTCCCAGTGGCAAGAATTTTTTAGGTCTCGAACTGCAGCTCAAAGAGCTGCCAGTAGGCGAGGCTTCGATTCAACCAGGGCCAAAGGGGTCTTTAAAGGTGATTCTGGATAAAGGAGTCAAAAAGAAGTTCACTTGGTCATTGGCCAAGGCCTTAAAGGCTAAGGAGGAATATCTCACTGCTAAGGCAGGTAATGCACCAGTGGAAAAGGTAGAGCAGGATCCAATACCTCCGCCGATTGCTAAAAAAAATCCATCAAAATCATCACCAAGCGACACTGTTAAAAAAGAGCCGACGCAAGACTTAAAGGGGGAGCCTCCTGTATCGGTCAAATCCGCTCATGAACTCGGTGCCGCTCTCGATGCGAAACGAGGAGTTAAAGGACTTTCCTCCAGTAAAGTGTTTTCTATTGGACTCGGTAGCAAACCCATGATCGTAGTCAAGGATTCCGTCGAGATGAATGATCAAGCAGGTCCAAAGGGCAAACTGTTGAAAAAACTACCGCTGGGACTTAAGGTCGTACGGATTGATGGGGCAATCGGGTGGACGCGCTTAGTGGCTGACGCGGATACTGGTTTTGTCCGCACCGAGGGCTTGCTTTATTCAGATGAGATGACCTCGGTTCAGGAGAAGTCCCTGAGCACCAAATTGGAAGCCAAGCAGGCCAAGCTGAAAGCCAGAGAAGCAAAAGTGGCTGCCCAAAAAGCGGACAGCGTGACCAAGGCAGAAAAACAGGCTGCCCAGGTTGCGGCCAAAGCTGAGGAGCTGCGGAAAAAAGCGGAAGCCGCAGCCTTGGCTCTCCAGAAAAAAAATGAAGCCATGCATCCCATGCCTAAGGATAGCGTACCGCAACCCGAAGTGAAGGCTGTGACCCAGGAAGCGAAGGCTGTGACCCAGGAAGCGAAAGATACCGCTAGTGTTTCAAGCAACACCTCCGGCGCACCACCAAAACTAGCCATAGCCGACAGTCCCGAATTGGCGGATAAATTGGCGCGCGAAAAAAAACAGGCGGAAGAAGAGAAAATGCGCATAGAGCCGGAGGAAAAACGGGTAACATATAACAGTTTTGGCCGCCGGGATCCTTTTATTCCTGTAGAAGC
>JAYUHW010000349.1:0-8520 GCA_043766615.1 Fibrobacteria bacterium
TCGCCTTTTGCCAATCGTATTCCTTGATTCCAGCCTTTTGCGACGCCCAAATTGGTGGCATTGATGATAACCTTGGCGTTGGGAATGGAATGGAAATAGACGGAAGTTCCATCATGACTTCCATTGTCGACCAGGATGAGCTCGATTTTTTGGCGAGTATATTTAAGAATTGATTCCAGACATCGTTTGGTATACTCCACTTGATTAAATCCCAGAATGACGATGGATACGAGTTTTTCTTCGTAGTACGTTTGTGATCGCGGTACGGATTCCACCTGTGTCCAGCCTTCCAGGCTGGAGTCATCCAAATCTGGTTGTGGAAAGCCCTTATAAGGCTGAATGCCGGTTATTGCGAATCCAGCCAATAGGAGCGCGGCCCGTATACCTTTTGGTGTCAAGTCCATCGGAAACAAAGGCGCAGCTTCGGTGATTTTTGTGCCAAGTGCTTCATTGCCGTTAAATACTAGGACCAAGCGATTGAGGTGCTTGGCCAATTTTTTGATGTTGCGAATGCGTAAGTCTAAATTTTCGATCATCTCCGGAGTAACGCGTAAGATAATGAGATCCTGCTCGGCTAAGGGTACCAGTACACCTTTGGAATCAAAGACTTTGTACGGTCCAGTGATGGTGGGAAATTCTGCGGCAGTTCCAGCGAAACCTATGGCACGGGCTGCGCGCATCGGGCTCCTAAGGCTATCTGGGTATAAGGCGATGGCGTCACCGGCTCTGGAAGATTCGGCGACCAGGGTGTTTTGAAGTTCCGGCATGGCGTTCTTTCTTGCCTTTGGCAGAACCTGTTCGCTGGCGGTAAGCCAAGGTGGTTCAATAGGGTTTTTGTGCAGGGCAGCATTGTGGGTTTCGTTGATTCTCATTCCAAGCGAAGTCAAGTATTCAGTGTTGTCCGTAGAATCCGGTAAGTGGTTTTGCATAAGACGCAACCATTCTTTGCGGCAGATAAAGGCGTAGGCAGGAGCGGAATCGTCGTTTTTAGACTGAGGCGAATTTGCGACAGTATGGATACCTTCCACTTTTTTGCATAGAGGCAATTTTTTAGCTTCGCCCAAATCAGATAAGTCCCGTTTGTCCAGCCAGTGGTTGAACAAAGTTGAAAATTCAATTCCTGCCAAGCAGAAAAGCAAATGACTTCCTGGTAACAAGTTGACAGCAATTTCCAAAGCCTGTTTGGCGGTGCATTCCGTGCCCAAATCGAGGATGCGCAATTTGCTGCTTTCTGGAGCTACTGTCGCTACAGACTTTCCAGAACAATTGAGGACCAAAATATCAGGTCCGGGTCTGGCTGGCAAAGTATCCAAACTTTTTTCCAAGAGAGTAATAGCTTCCGATTCCTCTGGAGAAGCCATGTTGTTACCGATAAATATTAAAACAGAAATGTTTTTCCATGCCGTTTGATCGGTTAGGCTGGTTTTCATATTGGCCTCGGCATTTTTGGGTTTCGATTTCATTTCCTGGGTGAGCGCGGGTGATGGGCTGAACCAGCCGATACCCCAGAGCTCCATCCCTGTGGGAACGAGGTCTGCGCCACCGTAGTGTACTACCAATTTTTTGTATAAAGCATCGGTCGATTCCTGTGTCAATTTATCGACATGCGTTTTGGCTTCCGTTTTAAAACTCTTCTGGCCTTCGTGGAAGACAAAAACATCGGAGGCAACAACCAACTTTTTGCCACCCATGCAAAGTCTCCAGCTCAAATCAAGGTCGTCATTCCCTAGGAACAGGTTTTCGTCCATGCCGCCCATGGTTTCATAGAGGTCCTTTGTCATCATCAAACAAAAACCGATTAGGATTTTGGAAAGTATGCCTTTACCGCTGTTGGCTTCCTTTAAAATGGTCGCGATATTCCCGATAATTTCCGAAGTCCCGTTTCCCGGAAATTGTTTGGTCGATTGCCAAGCAGGAGGAAGATTGAAATCCAGTCGTTGCAATCCCGCTACGTAGTTTGAGACGGGTCCTACCGCTCCTACTAAAGGGTCTTGGAAGTACTTGGCCATTTCTTTGGCCCACAGTGGTGTCACTAAAGTATCCGGATTCAAAAAGATCAGAAATTCTCCATTGGCGATTTCCGCACCTTGGTTACATGCCTTGGAAAATCCGTGATTGTCCTTATTTTGGATGGTGCGCACATCCATTTGTCGAGACAGGAAGGCTTGCGTGCCGTCACGGGAATTATTGTCGACGACGATTATCTCCTGGTCGCTCATGCTCAAGGCCATTGAACCCGGTGCAGACTTCCGTAAGGATTCCAGGCAAGCCTGGATATTCTCCAAGGAGTTGTAAGTAACTATGATTATAGAATAGAGCGGTTTACTAGAACTGGTAACTGAGTTCATTCTTAACCAGCGCTAGAATTTTTTCGGCCATTTCCGCGCTCAAAGTTTCCAAGGTTCCGTTCGCCTGGCTATTGCTCAGATTGGCTGCATGGTTTTGCTTGGCCAACGCTCGTTTCGCGCCTGCAATCGAATACCCATCTTCCTTCAGCATTTTGAAGATCATGCGCAGCTTGTGGATTTGCATGTCACCGTAACGGCGCTGCTTCCCCATAGTGCGGGGCGCCACCAGGAAATCGGAAAATTCCTTTTCCCAATAGCGGATGGTATGCGGCGGCACGCCGATGATCCGGGCTGCATCGCGAATGCTGATTAAGGGTTCTGATTTAATGCTTTCTATGGTTTCCATCGTATCCGTTAACATATGCGCCCTTTCGTTTGGCGTTTTTGGTTCTGCAATGGTATAGAGCAAAACCGGGACCAATGTTTTTAACCATTGAATAATGCCGAAAAGAGCCTGAATTAAGCCAAATGTTGAAGTTTGACACGAAGAAATCCAAAGGAGAAAGAGCAAAAAATTCCCAGCCTGGAGCTCGCGGTCGGTAAAAAGTTCAAGTAATCCTAAATCAGGAATATTGCAGTGACAGTGGCGGACAGGCTATACCGGGTTGGGCCTAGTTGCCCAAATAGCTGTAGTGAGCTAGCCTAAGCGGTCAAATTCACAAGATATCGAGCCCGGCACATCTCCGATTCCTGAATCGATTGAGATTTGTCGCTCATTTCCATTCCCAATTCAGATAAAAGATAAACTCCTAGTACATCCTTTATATGCTGGAATACTTCATCTTTGGAAATGCGCAACCAGAACTCGTAGTCACCGGCGGATTTCAAGTATTGGTCGAAGTATCCATATTTCTGATGCAGGCTCTTTCTCCATAAGGGCTGTGGGCCTACAAAGCATTGTCTAAACAATTCGATTCTATTGAACTCTGGTAGGATAATGCGCACCAGATCCAAACTCAAAACCGTGTCGTTTTCCTTTCGCGTAGCAGCAAAATCTCCATAAACCAAAGCAATATCCTTCCGTTCATCAAGTAGTGCAGCCATTCTTTCCAAGGTGTCTCCAACGTGCCGATCATCCGCATTGGCGTTTGTAAGATAGACTCCATGTGCCAGCATTACTCCAATGTTCCAGGCCGCATAAATGCCGATTCTAGTTGGGGTACGGATATACGTTATATTCGAATAGTGACGCTGGTATTCTTTCGCTATTTGGCCTTCAGCCTGCGGTGAGTTTGCATCGATAAGAATGATCTCAATTTTTTGACCCAAAGTTTGTTTGAGTAAATCATCGAGACAGCCCCTTAAAAAGCGCTCTGCTTTGTAAAGCGAGACAATGGCGGTTATCCGGTAGGCGTCCGTTGGTGCTCGACCTGGATGCACCAGGCTCTTCCGGAGCAACTCGCGCATTTCCTTTTCTTCAGAAGCGATTAATGAGTCGCGAACATCGACATCTCTAGAATTGATGGCTAAGTATTTCCGTAGAAAAGTATTCCTATCCTCCGCCTTGCCATTGGCCTTCAGTATTTCCCCGCAATTTAAAGCTGCATCGGTATAATCGGGTTTGAGCGCCAAAGCCTGATACAAGCAATTCAAGGCCAAGTCAGTTTTTTTTTGACTATGCAGTAATACAGCTAAATCGTTATAAGCCCGGTAATTTTTGGGTTCTTGTGAAAGGATTAGGCGGATTTTCCTTTCGGCTTCCTCTCCTAAATCCTCTGCAAGCTCCTCTCGTTTACCCACGCGAGGATTATCCCAATTCTTTCCACCTTTGGCATCAATTGATATTTTCAAATTTGTCAGCAGAAAATTTCCCCCAAAAACCGCCTTAAATAGGCTATTTTCCGCTTTTGCCAATAAGACTGAGACTAAATCTTGCCTTTACCCGACTTCGTAAGTAACCTTATTTCAAGGTAGAGATGCTCAAGGAAAAATGATGGTCATGATTCACAAAAAAAACGCTTCACTCCCGGAGGTTCAGTCAGCAGCTGAGGCAGGGATAACTCTGGATACTTTACTGCCTGGACAAACTGGTACCATTGTAGGCATTCAGGCCGAGGTTAGCCTAAAAATGCACTTACTCGAACTTGGTTTTGTGGCCGGGAGCTCAATCACCTTTCTCATGACCACCCCTTTTGGTGATCCGAACATTTACGCTCTGCGCGGCACCTCGATTGCGTTGAGAAAGCGTGAGGCATTGTGCATCCGCGTATTGATTTAAACGCCTCCCAACCCTTGGTGGCCCTGGTAGGATCGGCCAACTCCGGAAAGACGACGCTGTTCAACCTGCTTACCGGTTCGCATTACAGCACGGTAAATTATCCAGGTGCAACGGTGGAATTTACAATTGGGCAAGGAAAAATATTTTCCGGCCTCGCTTGTCGTGTCATGGATACGCCCGGAATTACCAGCATGGTCCCGGCTTCCTTGGATGAAAAAGTTACCGTGGATGCTTTATTCGGGGAACACCGCCCGGATATACTCATTGTGGTAGTTGATGCCAATCAGCTCTCCAGGCATCTTTATCTTTTTAAACAGTTACAAGACATGGGCTTTAATCTGGTTGTGGCACTTACCATGTGCGATTTGCTCCAATCCAAAGGCATGCAGATCTCCGCACCAAAATTGTCCGAGCTGCTGGAGTGCCCGGTATTTCCATTGGACCCAAGGCGTAAGGACAAAGCAGCAGAACTAGGTGCTTTGGTTGCCGATAGCTTAAAAAGATCCCTCGCTGATAAAAAGTTTGTGCGGCCGGATAAGGACGCCCATCAGCGCTTTATTTCCGAGATGACGGAAGAACGCATTCAGGACTATTATCAGGCCTTAGACTCCATAGAAAAAATCGTCATCGACTCCTCGGCAGGCATCGCAAGCCTTTCTCCTGGAAGCATCAATCAACAGCAAAAGGGCACCAGCATGGATCGCATGCTGCTGCATCCTGTATATGGCCTGGCGATTTTTCTAGTGGCCATGTTCGTGATTTTTACCTCCATTTTTTGGCTGGCGTCGCCTTTTATGGACCTCATCGATTCCGGTTTTGGCTGGGTCATCGCTTCCGCCAAACATCTTTTGCCGCATTCTTGGGTTACGGATTTGTTGGCCGATGGAATTGTGGGTGGCATCGGATCGGTTATGGTATTTCTTCCGCAAATCGTGATTTTATTTTTGGCCATGGGGTATCTTGAGGATTCCGGATATCTGGCCAGAGGCGCGGCATTGGTCGACCGTCCCTTATCTATGATTGGGCTCAACGGAAAGTCCTTTGTGCCCCTCTTATCCGGCTATGCCTGTGCTATTCCAGCCATGATGGCGGCGCGTACCATCCCCAATCGGTTCGAACGCAATCTGACCATCTTTATCATTCCATTGATGAGCTGTAGCGCCCGGTTGCCTGTGTATGCCTTGCTCCTCGGCTTTATTACCCCCAGAGACAAACCTTGGATCGGAGGCTTAGCCTTGACGGGCCTATACCTTGCGGGTATGCTGCTGGGCGCATTGGTCTCCACCGTAATCAGCCGGTTACGTCGCGTAAAAGGGCGGTCGGATTTTATCTTGGAGCTTCCTGCGCTGCGTATGCCTGTGTTGAAAATTGTCGTCACGTCTACATACCATAAAGCCGTACAGTATTTACGCAAAGCAGGATTCATGATTGTAGTCATATCCCTAGGGCTTTGGATTTTGACGCATACACCGGTGGTTGCCAGCCTGCCCGCCGCCACCGAACCTGGAATGAATAGCCCACCTATCGCCGCGCAAGAATATGTGGCCGTTGCCAACTCCTATGCGTCTCAGCTAGGGAGGATTATTGAGCCGGTCATGCGTCCCCTGGGCCTCGATTGGCGCGGCGGCGTGGCCATGATGTGCGCCTTTGCGGCGCGTGAAGTTTTTGTCAGTGCGATGGCACTCATGTATCGCATTGATGAAGCAACAGGGGATGGTCTGGCGGACCGAATGCTGGTGCGCATGTCCGAAGTCCGTTTTGAAGATACAGGGAAAAAAATATTCACTGTATCTTCGGTATTGGGAATGATTCTGTTTTTCATGATTGCATTGCAATGCCTCTCCACTGTTGCGGTATCCAAGCATGAATCCGGCGGTTGGAAATTGCCTGCGGCGCAGCTTTTATTATATACCGGCGGCGCTTACGTGTTGGCTGTAGTTTTGGTGCAGGGCCTACGTGTTTTGGGCGTTCCTTGAGTCTTAGAAATAACCAGAATTAAACTACTTTCACCTGCATGACCATGAAGCTCTATAAGTCTTTCGGATTTGAAGCCGCCCATTTTTTGCCAAAGGTACCCGTTGGACACAAATGCGGCCGAATCCACGGCCATAGTTTTCGCTGTGAGATCGAAGTTACCGGCCCCGTAGATCCCGAAACCGGTTGGGTGATGGATTTTGCCGACATAAAAAAAGCCTTCAAGCCAGTGGAAGACGCACTCGATCACCGATTCCTTAACGAGGATGTCGCCGATTTGACGAACCCAACGTCCGAAGTCATTTGCAAATGGATTTGGGATCAGTTAAAACCATCGTTGCCGCTGCTCAGTGCGGTTATATTGCATGAAACCTGTACGGCGCGGTCAGAGTATAGGGGATAACCCGAGAATTGCTTACCTTGGTGGATCTCGCAATGCAACCGGTGGATCTTTTGGAAAATCCGTATCTGGTCCTTTGATATATTCATCTTCGCCGAGCGGTTCCCGACCATCTTTCCAGCGATCATCCGCCCACATCAATTGCCATTTGGCAGGAAATTCACCGAGTTCGAAATCTATACTGGCCACATGATGACTGGTCGAGTCATCCCATGCTGGTGTTTCACTGCGAAGTATTGGTAAATTTGCCTTGGGTGCTTTGTCACCACGGATTAAAAAATTCGGGCAGCCACCTTTTAGGCTGATGGGTTGCCAAACTCCCGTTACCGGAACATCCCAGCCATCTTTGATAAATTTATCCTCACCTAGTGGGAAACCACCGATTTGAGCGGGAAATTTGAATTTGGAAACGTCGAAGAGGGGATAGTTATATTGCCCCCAAAGCGTGCCCCCGATCTCCGAGCTCATTGGAATAATTTTTTCCATCCAAGCCCAAAGGGCTTCTCCCGGGCTTTCGTCGAAATGCCGTCCAAGAGCATAAAAGCCATTATCATCGGCGCGACTGTAAAAGGGTCCTCGGAAATCCATTGCGTCTCGAATGATTTTAAAGCCGCTGTGATCCGCATGGCGTAGCCGCACCAGTCCATCCTTAAGCTCACTAAGGCATGAATAGCATACCTCTAGAAAATATGCATAGGTTCCCGGATCTGGGTCTTTGGCTAAATACGCTGCAAATCCACCCGTAAAGGCTTCAAGCATTGCCGTCATTCGACTGATATAGGTTACTGAGGTGTGGCGACAATGCAGCCAAAAGCTTTTACGCAACGTTTCGTAGTCGGGCTTATACGCTCCATCTTTGAGCGGTATTTTCACCGTTATGGGTATCGTCATTTCACATCCTCACTTAGATTATCATTTTCATTCCGGCGGCCCGCTTTTTCTCCAGTACCGACACCGATGCGGGCCTTACGCGCAAATTCAAAATCATTCAGGAATTCCGCCTGCGATTCCGTTGGGGGTACGTGCAACATCTTATGACCTATCCAGTTTGTTTCAATTGGTATGCTGATATTTTCCACTGCTTTGGCATTGATACCGAATTTCAAATCGATGAAAAGTTGAATCTGCCCACCTTCCAAATATTGACCGGCGGTCATTTTTGCCTTTTTACCGTTTTCGATTTGACTGGCCGCTTTTCCCTCCCAAGCGAGTAGGCCTCCTTCCGGCACCAGCATTTCCACGTATTTCCCATTGCCGCTAAAGGAGTCCAACACCGCCAAGCCTTCCCGCCATTCCACACCGCTTTCCGGTAGCGAATAGACCCACCAATTGCCCACTGCCTTATCTGGATTATCGATGACTCGATAAAGCTTGCCTTGTGTTATCTTGACAGGTCGCATGGGACCGCTGAAGCATGAAATAGTTTTGTAAGTGGCAACTTTTGATTTTATATCCACATCAACATATTTCTTGGTCTTATCAGATAAATCTGGCCAATCCTCTTTCTTAACAAAAGATTCCAGACCATTTTGCGGGAAGGACGGTTTTTCCACCACCCATTTCTTCCCGCTTGGTACATC
>JAYUHW010000350.1:0-2185 GCA_043766615.1 Fibrobacteria bacterium
AATGCCAGGAGCAGGATGAAAAAGGCAACCTAAATTTTACACCTTGATTCAAAGATCTCTAAACAACCGAAAAGGATAAATTTTTACCCAGAAAAGCCATATTTTTCACCGAAAATGACCTATTTAGAAGAGCCGGAGGCCTAGATTGATACCTGGAGGCTTTTATGCTGAAAAAACACACCCTGCCGTTGGTGTCGGTACTGCTTTGCTTCAATGGTTTTGTCCATGCTTCATCCATCCTCCCAAAAGAATCCAACAACGACTACTTCCTTTTCCAGGGCAAAAAAATCCCACTGCTTCGGCAGCCAAATCAAGTCGCCGTCTGGTATAAAAGCACAGGTTTGCAGCCAGCTTCCGGTTTTCAATCCAAGTGGCAGGCCAATCGCATCGGCAAATTTAATTCCAATCGTGACAGGATGGAAATGTACTCCCTCTCCAACCAACCAACTGGACAGGGCGACTTCGGCAAAAAAAATGGCGATTTAAAATTCACCGATTTCCAAAGCGACATCCTTCGGGATCCAGCCACTCGGGAAACCAGTCCCGTTTATTACGATCCCGAATTCAAACGAACCGTGGTGTGCACGGACCGGATTCTCCTCCGGGTTTCTCGTCCTGAGATATTGAAGGAAGTGCTGAAAACCTATCCGGTGGAATTGTTGGAAGGCTTGAAGCTCTCCCGCACATACTGTCTCAAGACGCGAATGAGTACCCTGGAAATTGCCAACCGCATCGCGCAGCATCCCGGTGTTGAATGGGCAGAACCGGACTTCTTAGGACAACTGGAGCCCACACGCATTCCCAACGATTCCATGTTCCCGCAAGCCTGGCATCTGAACGGCAAGGGAGGCCGCGGCTTGATGGCGAGCCTCGCATGGGACATCGGTTGGGGAGACGAAAATATCGTGGTCGGTATATTTGACGACGGAGGGGATCCCAAGGGACATCCGGACTTGAGGCTTTCCCCAAATGGAATGGACTGGACCACAACACCGTACACCAAGGCAAAGTGGAAAATTACCAGTGGGTATCCGCATGGAACTGCGTGTGCGGGTGCTGTGGGAGCCATTGGAGACAATAATATTGGAGTGGTTGGAGTTGCACCGGGTGTGACTATCCTGCCCATGAAGGTCACCAATTATCCGGAATCGGGATTTGCTTGGAACGGAAGTATGGGTGATGCGATCTTGTATGCCGCCGACTCCGCCCAGGTAGGCACAATCAGTATCGTCGGTGCTGGAGGCAGTTACATTCGCGATGCCATCAAGGAGGCGGCTATCAACGGCAGGAATGGGAAAGGCTTCCTGTTTTTTAGTTCGGCGGGCAATGAGGGTGTGGGCACATTGACCTATCCTTCGCTATACGACTATTCCATTAGCGTAGGCGCATCGACCAGCATGGATTTGAAAGCCAGTTACAGCCAATGGGGAGAAACGGGAAAGACTGTGGAATTCCTCGCCCCCAGTGGTGTACCTACCACCTTTTTGGATGCCAATGGACCCGGCTATGTCAGCAGCTTTGGAGGCACTTCGGCAGCCACGCCCGTTGCGGCTGGTGTCGCAGCGCTCATCTTATCCACCAATCCCAATCTCACTCGCGTACAGGTGCTGGACATCATGCGATCTACCTGCGACAAAATCGGAGACATCCCCTATGATGCTAATGGGACGAATCGCCAATACGGGTATGGACGACTGAACGCCTTTTCCGCGCTCAAGAAAGTTCCCCCGTACATCGTCCTGGAACCGCGCGATACAACCGTTGGCTTGGGCAGCACATTCAGTTCCTCCATCACGGCCAGAGGTTATGAAATAACTTACCAATGGCAAAAAGCAATTTCCGGATCCGGATGGCAAACTTTGGCAGGCGAAACCAATATTGTGTTTTCACTTAATCCCGTCAACAACACCCAAGCCGGCCGATATCGATTCCTTGTCAAGAATGCCAATGGCAGTGACACCAGTCGAAGCTTTGTGCTGAGCACGAGTGGCGCTGGAAGTGTGCGGGGTGTTTACCGGCCGGGAAGTTTGGAGATGAAAATCAGTAAAGAGTCAGGGAGAATTCGCTGTGACGTCCAACTACCGGCATCAGGCCCAGCGCGACTGGAAATCCTGTCACCGAATGGCAAAAGCAGAATGCTGCTGGATCAGAAATTGGATGCAGGTGTGTATACCCTCTATTATCC
>JAYUHW010000351.1:0-3308 GCA_043766615.1 Fibrobacteria bacterium
ATCATGGCCCCATGAGCCTATTATATACAACAATGATGAAATACAACAATGATGGAAAAAATCCCGGTAAGTATAACCTGTTAACAAAGAAAATTGCCAACGTCTCCATACATAAGATGAGGTAGCCAGTACTATGCTATTATTCGGTTCATGAGCCTTCCTGGAAGCGACTTTTTGATTGGCACCCTGCGCGAACGCTCCATGCATGCCAACCTGAAACGGTTGTATGCCGAACCCGGGGATTGCGTAGAGGAAAAAGTCGGCGGATACTGGGTGGATATCCGCAGAGGCGAGCAAATCATTGAAATCCAAACTGGCAGTTTTTCCAGCTTGAAACGCAAACTACAGGTATTGCTTCCGGATCGGCCCGTGCGTATTGTTCATCCCGTTGCTGTGGAAAAATGGATTACCAAACTGGCCAAGGATGGCACCACCTTTTTGAGTCGCCGCAAATCGCCCAAGCGGGGAAGTCTCTACGACCTTTTCGATGAGTTGGTCAGTTTTCCGCAGCTCATCCTGGATCCCAATTTTTCAGTGGAAGTGGTGCTGATCAAGGAAGAAGAACTGCGCTGCGAAGACGGAAAAGGCAGCTGGCGTCGCAAGGGAACCAGCATCAAAGATCACCTGCTTTTGGAAGTAACCAGTCGGGAATTGTTCGAGACGGGTCGGGACTTTCTGCGGCTGCTTCCGAAAGACTGGACGGGGCCTTCCACCAACCGCGAAATTGCCACAGCTTTAAAGCAGCCGTATTTTCGCATTGCCAGAATGACTTATTGTCTGGTCCGTATGAACATTTTACGGCCGGTGGGTAAGGTGGGAAATTCCGTTTTATTTGAGCGGACCTGAGCTTGAACTTCGCGTAACCCAAGCTGAGTCGGGTCTAGGCTTGCTTTCGTGTTAAGGTGATATAAATCAGGGAAAAGAAACACAGCACGATATTGAAAAGCGGCATCTGCAATGGCGCTGGCAAACTGTAAATAATGGCCACCGCGGGAAGCCATACGACCCATGTGGTTAACAGCGCTTTAGGCAAGTTTCGTTTCAGAAAAGACACCCAGCCGAAGTCCTTGAGCCCGGTAAAAGGAAACCCTGATTCTTTCCAATGGAAAATGCAAATAGCCACTGGAGCGAAGTAGAAAGCCGTAAAGACGAACTCATCCACTAATACTTTTTTAAGAATCACCCAAAATGAGGGTTCCACGCCAAACATCCAAGCCTGAAGGCGATACATCAAATCCACTTCGATTCCTTTATACGCCCAGAAAAGGGTGAAGAAAAGCATGTGGGAAAATGGGGTAACAGCACGGGTACGGGGATTGATCCATAGGAACAGCGAGGGTATAACCCCTCCGGCCAAGGCAGTGGCAATGGAGCTGTAGCGCAGGCCCATCCTGGTTTTAAAGTCCGCCAGCACTTCCAGCAGCGCATGAGTTGGTGGATGAAAATAGTATGCCAAGACCAGAGCCAAAGCAAAAGATTGCAGGGCCAAACCAGGAATGAGATTGGCGCGGCCAGCGGCGAGCGTCTCTTTCCAAGGGCTAATGGGGTGGGAAGGGCTGTTCAAGGCAAAAGTCGGTGAATGCGCTCGACAACTTGGTTGAAGCCGTAAGGGGAAAGGAGTCCGGCGGAAAAGGCCCATAGCGATATACCCACGTTTAGGCCGATTAGGATATAGGTCAACATGGTTCTTTAAGGTAGTAATCAACGCTTTGGTTACACTTTGTTACGGAACAAACATAAGCCGCTTACTTTAGCCCAGTATCTTCTCTACTCAACGACGGCAAAGTGCCGTTTCCCCCGGCAGGTAGTCGGGACAAACCAAGGAGACCTAATGTTACTACGAAGAATTTCCAAAATCGCTTTTCCCTTGCTGGCTATAACCGCTGGCGCTTTGTTTCTATCCGGTTGTCATGGGCATGGTGGTTTTTGCATGCGCTCTTCGCCTGAAAAGCGGGCCGAACATATCACCAAGCGGATTGGCAAGGAGCTGGATTTGACCGATGCGCAAAAAGCCAAGCTGGATAAAATCAAGAACGATATTCTCGCCCGCAAAGGTGAGTTCAGTGCGGTGCATGCCGGACTGCAGGATGTTTTCATGACGCAATTGCGTTCCGAAACGGTGGATCAGGGAAAGCTGAACCAGAGTTTTGAGGAACGCGAGGCCAAGATGAAGGAGCTCAGAGGTTTTCTCATCACCGAGTTTGCCGAGTTCCATGCCATGCTGGACGCCTCGCAGCGGGAAAAGCTGGCCGGCAAGCTTCAGGAGTATTGCCGCTAAGGCTTCGATGCTCTACCTTTCCGAACATGTCGGGAGTCGTGCCATGCGCGGTTCCCGACCAAGGATGGCAACTATGAAAACCGTGCTCATACTGGATGATGATCGCAAACTCGGCCGGCTACTCACCGATTATCTGGAAAAGTTCGGCTTCAAAGTAGTGGCCGTAGCCCATCCTGATGAGGCCATTCGCTTTATGCGCCGCGAGATCCCGGATATGGTGATTTTGGATGTGATGCTGCCGGGCAGGGATGGTTTTGAAATGTGCAAGGAGATTAGGCGGGATTTTACTGTGCCTATCATTATGCTTACGGCACGGGGAGAAGTGGCGGACCGGGTTCTTGGTTTAGAGCTGGGTGCGGACGATTACCTACCCAAACCCTTTGAACCACGAGAACTGGTGGCCCGAATCCAAACGGTGCTGCGGCGTGGAAATGGCAGTGAGCCTCCGGATAAACTTAAACATGGACGGCTGGAACTTGATTTCCGACGCAAGGAAGCCCTCTTGGCTGGAAAATCGATCGATCTCACCGCGATGGAGTTCGAAGTGCTGGCGCTGTTTGCGCGTAGCCCCGGCAAGGTCATGGATCGAGATCACATTTTGGATAGAACCAAGGGATTGGAATGGGAGCCTTACAATCGTTCCATCGATGTGCTCATCAGCCGATTGCGGCAAAAACTTTCGGATGATCCACGCCACCCCGTTTTTCTCAAAACCGTGCGCGGGTCCGGGTATATGTATATAGGTGATGAAGAGAGCGTGGACGATGCATTGGCGGTCTAAACGCAAGGGTCATTCCCTGATGCCCAAGCTTTTCCTGGTCTTGGTGGCCACGGGATGCCTAGTCGATTTCACCGTGGGTGGATTCTATCGATTGTTGTTCTCCGGGCAAGCCCATGCGGCGATGGAAAAAAATGTCGGCCATTACGCCCAATTCCTGGCCGCGGAAATCGGCACTCCACCGGATACGACTAAAGCGCGACTCTTATCGGAAAAATATTCCTTACGTATTCGCTATCAGGGGCCGGAGGG
>JAYUHW010000352.1:0-5130 GCA_043766615.1 Fibrobacteria bacterium
CCGCGTTCCAATATCAAAACCCGTTTGCCTTTTTCAGCCAATCGGCAGGCGGTTACCGCACCGCCAAATCCACTTCCGATTACAATCGCATCAAACCCCATGGTTTCCCTTTCCAGCACTTGATTTTTTCCAGCCGCCTTGCTTGGCATTAAAGGACAACGGTTCTTCAATCAATTTTGCCAGGCCTTGAATATCCTTGGCCCCAGGCAAAAAGAAGGGTGATTCCGGATCCACTGATGGATTGGGCTTCCAGTGGGTGCAAATTTTTTCAATACCGACGGCGAATACTCTGAGTGTCCCATCCGCACTGATTCTCAGTTTCAAAAAATTCTTCCAGTCCGCAATGCCTTGCGCGGAAAAAGAATGATCGACATGGATGTCATCATACCGATAGAGGTAATTCCCGAAAATAAAAGCCGCGACCACAAAGCCACCCACCAACATTTCGATAGAAAACACAATAGCGAACCACAAGGGAACCACATTGACTCCGCCCGCCAGATTCTGGGTGACGGGAAGCTTGATGAAAGTGTGTCCATTCAAAAAATGGTTGAAGGCGATGATTAAAGTGAACAACAGCGAAAAGGCCGCTAGATGCTCGGCGGCATGTCTTAGGCCTATTCTGATTCGGGCAAAACTATTTGCTGCACAATAACCGATAAGGCCTCCAGCTAAGATAACCGACCACACCACCAACACCGGATTGCTTAGAGTGAGATAGAACAGGAGCTGGAAAGTATGGCCAAATGCCATCACCGTACTTTTTATCCCCGTCCACCCGCTGAAAAGGGAGCATTGATCCAGGAATCCATACATTTGCTGAACCAAAGTGGCGCCATCTTTTTTGCTTGCACTTTGCACGAGCCAAGCGCCGATCAGATAATAGCATGCCAGGAAAAGCGCCAAACCCCAACTGCGGCTGACAACTTGAGTGAAAGGTTCTTTACTCGGGCTCGTGCGCTTTTTAAAAAAGGCCCAACGCACTCCCTTGGACATTGCCTTGGATTGCTGATGATTGGGGAAAGCTTTTTCAAAAGTATACAGCGTCCGACCATCGGCATCCATATGGTTTTTGGCCAACTGCTCCGCCAAAAATTCCTTTTGACTGATGTCGGAATCGGAATCGCTTGGATCGGTTACCGAGGCATCGCCTTCCAGTAACGACGACTTTAATGGCAAAGGATGGGTAGCATGCAGAAAGGCGCCTCCACCACCGGCAGTAATGCGCTGCAGCATCCCATCGTTACGACTGTATCTGTGATAATTGTGCAAATCCCCGGACAGTACCAAAGCTGGTTCGTATCCAAACCTGCGCAAGACTTTCTCTTCAAAAAAAGCCAAAGTTTTGAAAGCATCTTTATGGCCTTGCCATTCATGGCTCCAAGTGGGCTCAGCTGTGCAGAGGATAACTTGATCTCCGGAAGCGAGTTTGTTTTTGGCCAGGTCTTCAAAGAAAAGCCGTTGCGGATGATCGATGTCGCTATCCAGCTGAATATCCGTCCCCCAAAGCCACCAACCGTGAGGCAGTTTTAAAGCGAAATAGCTGCGTTTTTGCCGCGTCTGCCATCCCCCTATCCACCGGCCCTGTGCAAAAAGACGTAAGAACGCGGTCAAGCCATCATACCAATCATGATTTCCAGGTAAAGCGAATAGATGCGGCGCCAGATTCTCGTCCGCAACATGCGGCAATGCGGCGCGAAACGGACCCAGCAATCGATTGAGATATTCGTCACGAGAAGCTGTGGGATATACTCCGTCACCACCAAACACCAGTACCCGCCCACGGGGCAGAGTTTCCTGAGAACCCGCCAAAGTCAAGGAAGGTGCAGCCACCAAACTTGCGACCGTATACGTGGAGTCAAATCCATCGCCTGTATCGGCCAAAAAGTCCAACCAAAAATCGCCATGGGCATCGATATTATTGGAGTAATCAAAAATGGGAGCTTCGGCGGAAAGGGCGGGCATGAGATCGCGTTTATCCGCATAACTTCCAAACACGCTGGATACGACCGTACGAATTGCGGTTTGCAATAGCTGAAAGGGATCAAACCAGGATACCATGCCCTGAGGCGTGAATCCCAATTCATCTGGCTCAAACGATTTGGGACGACGCGGTAGCCGGAAACGGCTAGCCGAATTATTCAGCATGGCAGAATGATTCCCATTGGCGGAACCCTTCCGCATGGTCGATGCATTGGGGTCGCCGCTATCCAATTTTACTGGCTCCATATTGCTCCCAAAGTTTTCCCAGAAAAAATGTCCCGAAACCCGCCACGGCCGTAGCGCTTTCCTTGACTCCATGACTGCCAATGGCGCTCACGGTGGAAATCAGTTTCAAGAAATCGCCCATGCCCAGACTTAAAATGCCCGCGCCCACTATAGGAGCCTGCTTATCAGCTCCTTGATGCAATGTGGTATACAAGGTGGTCGTGTCTTTCCACAAATCAAAACCGGGATCATCCTTGACTTCTTTATGGCCGGCCAGATAATACTCTTGGCCTGCATGGGTAAATGCCAATTCATATACCATGTACTTCATCAGCGGATCTTCTACCGGTGAGAACAGCTTGAATACCCCGCGCGAAGCCGGTATGGCCATGCCGAAGGGGGCAAAGTCGAGATGGCCGTTGAGCCGACCTTCATGCTGAGCGGAGGTTTGGAATTCCTGCAAATCATCAATGGTGATGGTCGCATTCATGGTAATGGGTGTGGCCGCGCCTTTTTTTGCGCCCAAGCGGGGATCGGTCTCCCCCATGGCAAAAGGTCCGGACATGGTTTCGCGAAAAGTGAGCCCTAGTGTTTGAGTCAGCATGGCAGTAGCCTCCGGGTTTAGCGGCAATCCCGATTCCGTGCGAGCCAGTAAATAGCTTTTGGCATCGGCATAGCCTTGGTTGATTAAAGTATCCGCATCGATGCGGTTGAAATAAAACTCGGGATCAAGTGGCAAGGGATATTTTGGTTTGATGACATGCAGGCGCACGGGCTTGCGCTGCCCATAAGGACTGTCCCCTTTGGCAATGCGCTCATTCAAATCACGGATGCGATCGAACTCTTCAAAGAGCACCCCATTGGCCGATATTTCGATCATATGGACATACTGATTGAAGCCGCCCTTATGGTACTCGGCTGAATTTCCAATACACCAGACCAACCATATTTCTTCAGCGCCGCGGCGCACCGCTTCCCACACATTGGCGTCTTTGATCCAAACCGAATCCATATACAACTGGCCGTGCTTTTCCACCGGCGGCAAAAAGATGGGAAGTGAAATGCCCGCGATGAGCAGATCCATATCCATATCCCGATGCGAAACAGCCTCGTTGGTCTTTCGACTGAAATTGCAAAGGTTAAAGGTACCCTCCATGGTACCTACGGACCGCAGTGCAGTGATGTCGATTCCAAGGTGAGGGAAAACCTTATCCCGCAATCCTGAGGCATCCCCCATGGCCATGAGATCCAAAGCCTTGAGATATTGCAAGGGCGAAAGGAAACTGACGAAGTCCTTGACGTTTAGACTGCGCCAACGCGCGCACATTTCTTGTGAAGTCAGTCCAGAAAGCAACATGGCCAAATTGATGGTGCCGCCCGAAGTTCCATCAGCATGGAAAAATTTCAGCCCCGCTTCCTCCAAAGCCCGCAGGACACCTGCCTGATAGGCTACGCGCATGCCTCCTCCAGCCAGTACCAATGACCGCTTGGGGCAATCCCTATCACCAGGCTTGGCAGCCAAGAAGGGAATGACGGATTGTGGCGCGAGTGAACCCGGTGTGAGAACTTTGTCGGCGAGGCTGGTCATGCTGGATTCATTTCAATATTTAATCGGACAAACTGCCGAGCCAAAGCCACGCAAACAGAAAGCCGGAAATAAAGTCAAAGCCCGCAACCACCAAGGCCAAGGGGGCAAAGAGATGGTGCATTACGCCTATCCCAACGGCCACAGCCGCGCCAAATTTCTGCAGCGACGCCCAAAAAAGTGGCGTGGATTCCCACTGCAACAAACCTTGAAACGCCAATCCTCCGAAAAGCAACATGAACATTCCAACAATGGCGAAAAAATGGGCCGTGGTCGGTCCGATTTCTCCGCCCACCACATGGAGCACAAATCGTGGACAGACCATTTGCAATGCGCCACTGACTGCCGTAGCCACGGCGATGAACACGCCCAGCCAATACAAAAACCCTTGCGGCTTCATGCTCCCACCCCAGCATTTTCAGATTGTTCCACCCGAAAAATGCGCAGTGCGAAGTAAAGCATCATCCCTAGCCATTGCACCGTCCAAAGCCCCGCCCGCACACGGTTCCAGAACATCCAATGGGACAAAACATCCTTGAACTGCACCGCATCAGTGATTCCCGCCTTCATGAGTTTATTCAACGGGATGATAGATTGAATCGTGACCCAAGTCGGTGCGATGATTGCCACCAGAACCAAAATTGCCAGCCACCTGTAGGCGGTTTTCCATTCGTGCCAAATCCAGAATAGACTGCTCACCAACATGGCCTTGGTCATGGCCGTGAAAAAAACCGTGGCCGCGCTGAATTGCGGGACGATTTGTAGGTAATAGTTGTCCGGATTCAATTGGTCCGCGATGGAAAAAGAAAACAGCAGTAAGGACCAACCCGTGCCCAGATACATGGAACAACAAGCGAACAGAAACGATCGATTCGTGTTCTTTAGAAATGGATGGAATAGGATTTTCATGATTCGGCCTCTGGTATTTTCGCTGATGGCGGCGGCAACCACTCTTCACCGCGACCCAGGTTGAAAACGCTTTCTAAGCCCTCCGGCGCTTGCTTGGGCGCTTCGGCATAGGATAAAAACCAACTTTCAAAATGGTCATCCAACCTTCCATGGGTTTCCGGAAAGTAAGCGGCAAAAACTGGTTTGGGATCGATATTGAGAGCCTTCAAAGCCTGCATTTTCGGGTGGTTGCCGATATGCAAGCGCGCCGAATCCTTCTTGAACAAATGCAGTCCGGCTTTGCCTTGGAAGTAGATATACGATTTCATCAACATGCCGCGGAAGGCGCAATAATTGGCTGATCCGGCATTTACCGGCATCCAAATCGAGGAAGGTCGCCTCACATCGATTTTCATCATGAACTGTCCATCCAAATCGTATTGGCTCGT
>JAYUHW010000353.1:0-4654 GCA_043766615.1 Fibrobacteria bacterium
ACTGGATAGAGTAGACAGTTCTACGCGTACGGACTTGGGTCTGTTGCGTCGATATTTGGAACCGGGCGGATTTTCTTTCGACTCCTTGCCCACCTGGACGCAGAGATTTTTAACCGAAGCCGACGGTTCCAAGGGAAAATTTGGATATCTCTATGGTGAGCTGCGCGAGAGCGATGCAGAGGAAAGTGGCAAGTTCCAGAGGCGGTTCGGTACGGTTCCCTCGTCCACCGGGCCGGTTCAAGTGGCTTCCAGTGGATTCATCTATGCCGATGTCGTGCGCATGGTCAAAGGCGATGGATTGCCCTTAGCCATTGTCACTTTTCTTTTCCTGATTCTCATTACCTGGCTGGACATGCGTTCCTGGCGGGGTGTGGCTATTAGCTGTGGTTTTGTGGCGCTGTCTTCTTATTGGACCTTTGAACTGATGGGACTGATGGGACTCAAGTTGGGCATGTACAACTTGGTTGTGCTGCCTACCATTTTATCGGTATCCGTTGATTCGGTTATTCACCTCTACCACCGGAGATGTGAATTGGGAGCTGGCCGCATAGTGGAGCTGTATCGTACCACCGGTTCCGCAGTTTTAACGGGCACGTTGAACAATGCCTTCGGATTTTTGGGTCTGTGTTTTGTTTCCCATAAGGGCATGCAGACGATTGGCTTTATGGCCACGTTAGGTATTGGCACCGGACTCGTGGTGATGTTCACGATCCTTCCGTGGATGTTGGAAGTGCTCTGCCCTAAAGCGGCCGTGCACGAATAATCTGTCAGCTTTCTTTTGGATGGCGACTTTTAATCCAAGTAGAAAGTAAGAGGACGCTGGCTGCGCAAATGGCTTCAAATGTCCACTCCAGCCATTTCGCCTCCACCTTAAACCAATTCTGAATGGCGGGATCGGTAAAAATCATCTCCCCGCCCACTTTGCCGAGCAAGGCTGCTCCGGCTATAAGGATGAAGGGGTATTTATCCATGAGCTTGGCAAGCAGCGTACTGGCAAATATCACCAGTGGAATACTGAATCCCAGGGACAGCCATAGCTGCAAAACATTTCCGTGCGACACACCGGCTACCGCAAGAACATTGTCCAAGGACATGGTGAAATCGGCCACTAAAATAATCCAGACGGCATGCCAAATGGATTCGATCTTCTTGCCCGATTCCGCAGCTTGGCTTTCTTCCAGTAGCAGCTTTACCGCGATCCACAAAATGAGCGCGCCGCCCACTAGTTTGAGAAAGGGGACTTCCAGTAAATGGGAAGCGATTAGTGTAAAGAATACGCGCAATAAAACCGCCCCGGAGGTCCCGATGAGAATTCCCTTGGTGCGCTTGTCCTTGGGCAGCGAATAAACAGCCATGGCGATAACCACGGAATTGTCGCCGGAAAGTATGATATTGATGAGTATAATGCTGAGGGAGCTCAGCATGAAACTGCCAGTTGAGGCCAGTTCGCGAGCTGAGCCCACGGAATTTACAATTGAAGTGGTATCCAAATAATCCTGCCTAGAGATTGGAAAATATATAAAGCATCTCGACGGTAAAAAGCGTTTATTTTGAGGACGGACGGATTTTCGGAAAATGGGTGCGGTTGATTCACATATTGGAATTTAATCTCCGGAAAATAAGGCGCTCACTCAGTCGCAGCGAATGGTCGTTGCGGTTTCTTGGCCTGCCCAAAGGTGCCGCCTCTACTGAGCGCGGTTTGGTGCTCATTCAAATCGACGGCTTGTCCCGAACCCAACTGGAGAAAGCCTTGAAGCGCGGCCAGATGCCTTTTCTGCGCAAGCTTCAGAAACGCGAAGGCTATCGACTCCGCACTATTTATTCAGGTATTCCCTCAACCACGGCCGCAGCCCAAGCGGAACTTTTTTATGGCGTTCCGGGCGCAGTTCCCGCTTATGCGTATCGTGAGCGGAAATCCGGCCGTTACATGAAAATGCTCATGCCGGAATGCGCGTTACGGGTTGAAATGGATTCGGCGGCCAAGGGCGAAGGAATTTTGGCCGGCGGGAGCGCGTATTCAAATTTGTATTCCGGTGGTGCGGCGGAGTCACACTTTTGTGCTTCGGGACTTGGCGCCGGAACCTTACTCAAGCACGCCAATCCATTAGGCTTTCTGGCGGTTCTGGTTTGGAATATCGGCAGTTTAGTTCGTCTTTTGGGATTGTTGGCCCTGGAATTTGTGGTGGCTTGTAGCGATTCCGTGCGGGGTGCCATCGCCCGACATGAAATTCGGCAGGAACTCCTATTCGTTTTCTCGCGCGTGCTGGTATGTGTGGGATTGCGTGAGCTCATCACGGTGGAAGCCTGCATGGACGTGGCTCGCAGCCTGCCTATCGTCCATGTCAACTACGTTGGGTATGATGAACAAGCGCACCGGCGCGGACCGTCTTCCAAGTTCGCGCATTTTTCGCTTCGCGGGATCGACAATTGCATTCAGCGTCTGTGGAAAGCGGCGCATCGTGCCGACCGTCGTGATTATGATGTATGGATTTATTCTGATCATGGTCAGGAAAGTGCAGTCCCATATGCCCGTGAGAATCACCGTACGCTGGATGAAGCTGTCGCGGAAGTGCTTGGGAAACCGGTAAATGCATCAGAGGCATTGCGCAAGACTCCACGCGTGCGTAGCGAGCAGACGTTCGGCAATCGTGCCGAGAGCTATCTCTTGAGGCGCACGGGAAGCGGTGGTACGGAAGTTAAGCAAGATGATCAATCTTCTACCGTTATCGCCGTGGGACCTTTTGGACATATTTACTTGCCGGATAATCTTGCCGAAGACGCACGTATCAGTATGGCCCGCAAGCTGGTTGCCGTAGCTAAAATTCCCATGGTACTTTTTCCAGAAGGTCCTGACAAAGCGATGGCGTTTACCCCGGCGGGCCAATTCGAGTTGCCACGTGATGCCGTGAAAGTTTTGGGAGCCGCCCATCCCTTTCCTCAAGAGTGCGCCCAGGATTTGGTCAAAGCGTGTCACCATGTGAATGCCGGAGATTTCGTCATCAGCGGTTGGAGAGTGCACGACCGCCCCATCACTTTTGTTTGGGAAAATGGCGCGCATGGTGGGCCGGGATTTGAAGAGACGCGGGCTTTCGGACTTTTCCCTTTAAGCGCGCCCATTTTCGATACGGGCACTCCCCTGCGGTATGCGCATATCCGGGAAGCGGCCAAGCATTTACGTGGTCAACGCTCCGCCTCAGTCACCTATCCACCTTCCGCTCGGAAAACCGAAGTCAGGAATTCACTCCGGGTTATGACTTACAATGTGCATGGCTGTGCGGGAATGGATGGTAAAGTATCCACTTCCAGAATTGCGCGCGTCATTGCCCAGTATGACCCGGATTTGGTTGCCCTGCAAGAATGTTATGGCGATATAAAAGGTGCGCAATTGCAAGCTATCGCCAAAGAATTGCAGGAAACGTACTTGTATCCTGCGGACATGGACATGCAACAAGATGAATATGGAAACGCCATTCTCAGCATGCATCCCATGCAATTCATCAAGGCGGGCGATCTGCCCACTTTGCAAGGTCAAGCCAAGGAAATTCGTGGCGCAATATGGGTAACGGTAGAAGCATTGGGAACCCGGTTCCATCTGGTGAATACGCATCTGGGTCTTTTTTCCTTGGAGCGACAAAAGCAAGTCGGGGCATTGTTGGGTGAGCAATGGCTGGGGGGTATTCCAGGTGGTACCCCTACGGTATTGCTCGGAGACTTCAATGCGGTTCCTTCCTCTGCCGTCTTCCGCACTTTGACGGAAAATTTATATTGCGCCCAGGAGTCCGCGGAGGGACATAAAACCCGTAACACTTTTCCAGGGCGTTACCCGGTTAGTCGAATCGATCATGTTTTTTGCAGCCGAGAAATAAAAATAGTACAGGCCCAAGTTCCCCGCACGCATCTGGCCAGATTGGCATCCGATCATTTGCCACTGATTGTCGAAATTGAGGCTCGGCCAATCCTTTGACCGCGTGTAGATTTACTAATACTTTTCCTGAACCACCTGGCTCCAGGAAGGTGACCTCATGGGAGATGAGATGCAAAAAAAGAAATCCGCCAAAGATAAACGGGAAGCCAAGGATGAAGTCATTCCCTCTCTCAGCCAAATTTTAGGCAAGCGGGATTTTCATTCCGACGCCGATCTGGAGGCCTTTTTGGAAAAGGAGTTTGGTGATGCGGCGTCGCCGCTTTCCGATGTTCTGGATCCATGGGATGAGGCGCAGAGTCTAATCTATGAAGCCTGGAACACACAAGGTCCGGAAAAAATAAAGCTGGCGCGCCGCGCCCTAGAGCTTTCCAAAAACTGTGCCGATGCGTATGTCATTCTAGCTGAAGCCGAGGCTAAATCCACCCCCAGCGCGCTGGCGCTCTATCAGAAAGCCCTGAAAGCCGCCGTGCGTACCTTGCCTTCCTCCCTCCTCGAAAACGGGGCCGGTCATTTTTGGGGTGTCATGGAAACCCGTCCCTATATGCGCGCCAGACTCGGTATCGCAATGTGCCTTCGCGACCTGGGAAAAATTCCCGAAGCCCTGGACCATATGCGGGAAATGCTGCGACTCAATTCTAACGACAACCAAGGCGTTCGGTATATTCTCCTCGAATGCTTACTGAAATCTAAAGACTTTGAGGAAATAGAAACGTTACTGGAAAGTTACCC
>JAYUHW010000354.1:0-5567 GCA_043766615.1 Fibrobacteria bacterium
TGTAAATTGAGCAGTATTCCCACTGACCCATCCGCAAAAGGCAATAGGCGAGTAGCTGCGGCATCGAGGCCTAAAGATTTTCCATGCTCGGTACAAATGGCCGCGAAAGGTCCAGGTTCAAAAGGCAAGAGGGCGATCTGGGTGCAGCGCGAAACAATGGTGGGTAGCAACGAGGATCGGTCTTCGCAAGACAAAAGAAAAAAGGTGTTGGCGGGAGGCTCTTCCAAGGTTTTAAGCAGCGCATTGGCGGCCTCTTGCGGCATGGTCTCGGCCCATAGGAGGACAACAATCCGTGGCCTGCCGGATACCTCCGCAAAGGCCAATCGGGATTTTAGGTCGCGGATTTGGGCGATGTTGATGCGGCTTTTTTCCGTGCGAACGAATCCATACGGGTTGGCGTGGAATTCTTTAGCCTTCTGGATCAATTCCTCAACCTGATTGCCTTCAATTTCTCCTTCCGAGGAGGCCTTTTCTTTTTTTTCCAAAGGCATAATGAAAATAAGACTGTCCAAGTTGTTGCGCTGGCGACCTAGGCATCCGGCGCATTGACTGCAGGGCCGTGCCTCTTCCGCTTCACAAACCAGTAAGTCGACTAGGTCAAGCAGCAAGGCATTCTGACCTACCCCTTCCGGTCCGTGCACGAGTAGCGCATGCGGAAAGGTATTTGTGGTCAGGGCGTGGGCTAAAGACGTTTTCGCTTCGTCCAATCCCAGGGTGCGGCTAAAATGGAGCATCGAACCAAATTAGTAAACGAGGAAACCCATTCAGGTGAAGCCGGTCACTTCCCTGAGGATCGCAGCCAATCCACTGGGTCCAAAGTGCGGGTGCCTTTGCGAACCTCAAAATAGACCCGCTCTGTTTCTACGGAAACGGTAGCGATGTCTTGGCAGGTTTTGACTTTATCCCCTTGCCGCACACGAATGCCGGCCAGATTGGCGTAAATGGTAAAGAATCCGGAACCATTGTCCAGGATGACACCCATCCCGTAACCGGGCAGGCGCGTGACCATGGCCACCTCTCCACTGACCGCAGCGCGGACCGAAGTCCCCGGCTTTCCACGGATTTCAATGCCTAGATTTTTTGTGGTGGTTTTAAGGGTAGCGTGGTATTGAAGACCATATTTGGAAATCACTTCTCCTTCCACCGGCAGACAGTATTTGGATCCCGTCTCCAATTCCGTGGCTTTTTTATGGCGAGCGATTTCCTCCAGGCGACGTTTTTCCAAGGCAGCGATAATCTCGGTGATCAATTTGGCGTTTTCCTCCATTTCTTTCAAGGCTTCTCGCTTGGATGTTTCGTCGCTTTGCAGGGAGGTCAGGTTTTTTTCCTGTTCGGCTTTGGCACGGCTGAAGGTTTCGCGTTCGTGTGATTTGTGGGCGCGGAAGGTGGTGAGTTCAGCGATGCGGTGGTCTAATTTGGCAGCGGTTTTTTCTTTTAAATCCATATCTTCACGGCTGGCTTTAACCAGGGATTTGTCATACCGGATCACACGCTTCATGAAAAATACTTTGCGTAAGAAATCCCCTTGTCCGGACTGCCAGCCGGATAGAATCAAACGGTCGGGACCTCCAGTGATAAAGAGTGTGCGCACACGTCGGGATATGATGGCATTGCGCTCCTGAATGCGGCCGTCCACCTTTTCGAGATCTTGTTTGACCTTGGCTAGAGAACGGCTCAAGGTTTCTTCCGTCGCATCCAGTTCCGATAGATATTGTTCCGCATGATGGATGTTGGCGGAAATTTTATTTAATCGGCCCAGCGTACTTTCCTTTTTTTCCCTGAGCGATTCCAGTTCCCGTTGCTCTTTCAGCAAACGGGACCGCAGTTCTTCCAGCTCTCCGCGCTGCCGGGCGATTTCACGATCGAAGTTATTCCGGTCCGCCGCTAGAGCCTTGCCACCATATAGAACAAGGATGCCCAAGGTAAGTAAAGCGCGGGATAGGAATGGAATCAATGTGTCGAACCTCGGAGGAAAGACTGCACGGTTCGTAAACTGGCGATGGCGGCAATACCGGCTGTGGATGCCAGCAAAATCGTCGCACACGTCCAAAACGGTACTAAGGCGGGAATAGTAGGCGAGATGAACCGTGCTAGCCAAAGCAAAAAGGCTAAGGTGGTGACGCCGATCAAACTACCGGAAATTCCCAGTAATAGCCCTTCCATTAAGAAGGGAGCCAGGATGAAAAACTCTCCAGCCCCACAGTATTTCATATTCTCAACCAGGATGCGGCGCGAGTAAAGATTGAGCTTCACGGAATTATGAATGATAAGTGAAAGTGCGCCCCCAACAAGTAAGATCAGCAAAGTCGAACCCATTTCCACCGGCAAACGCCATTTTTCTAACCAATCCAAGTAGAGTGAATTGGCACTGGCCTCTTCCACTTCTTCCAGAAGTTTAATGCGGTCTAGGAGCAACCGGTTCTGGGAAGCGGTGCGGTATCCATTGGCTGAGTAAAGCAAAAAGGAATGCGGCAGTGGATTCCAGTCCAAGGAACGGACCATTTCGTCTCCGAAATCCCGCTTGAATTCTTCCAAGGCATCGTCCTTGCTCACAAAAACTATGGAGTCCAATCCCGGCAAGCGGTGGAGCTTGGCTTCTAAGGCGTCCAGGGCTTCCTGTGATTCAAATTTGGAACCGGGAAATACACGGACCACACTGTCGGCTGTGCCGCCCCCGCCCAAGGACCAGACGAGATAAAAGGCCAGTACCAATCCCGCCACTACGGAAGTACAAATGCCGATGGTTATCACGGAAGTTACGGAAAGAAACTTATCGGAGCGGAATCCGCGAAAGGCTTCGATGAACAGATAGCCGAGCTGGTTTTTCATCAATCCTCGCCCCTAAAAGATAGTAACAAGGCCAAGTCCGCACCTGGAAGGTTCCCGGCAAAGGACTTAGGACGGGGTGGGCGTACGGGTCTGCGGCGGAGACGCGCTCGATGCGGCTACGGATGGATTTGGCCCGGAGGCAGGGGCAGGATTGATCTCATGGAACAAATAGGAGGGACGGTGGTAGGCATAGTGGCTTTGGAAATTACGATGTGAGCCATGGGATTGAAATCGGATCTTCAGCAAGGAAAATTCCTTGATAAGCATTTCAGCCGTGAATTCGGCGTGGAATCCCGCCTCCCAATCAGAAGGCTTGGAAGGTTGCCCAAGCTTACTCGGAGCGCTGCTCTCTTGCGCGCCATTGTGGTCCAACGTGACCAGGTAATTGGCTAAAGCCAGCGCGGGTTGCGGAGCTAAGGGATCTGCGGGTCGCATCTGGGTAACCCACAAGGAACTGTTGAATTCGGCCAATCGTAATTTCATGGCTGAGAGGCGGCGGAAATCTTCGTCTGGGTTGCCGTGGCTGAATTCGCTGAGGTTGTCCACAACGATGATCAGTGGTACCAATTGACCGCCTTTTTTCTTTTGTTTCAAAAGATAATCATGTTCTAAATACTTTAAGAGTTGGTCCAAACCGTCGCCTCGGTTACATACAGGTAGTTGCGGGGCATTGGGAAAGAGAGTCGCAAAGGTTTTGGCTAAAGTTGCATTGTCTGGTTTGGATGGAGCCGTGGAGGTAAGCGGGTTGGTTTTGTAATGGCGTGAAAGTGAAGAGAGGGCGAGCTCTCCCAGGGAGCGCTTTTTCGAAAAAATCAGAAACTGTCCCTTGCCTTCATTACAGAAACCTTCCGCGCTTTGCATTAAAAAATGAAATGCAAGTTCGGCGGCAAATGGGTCGCTTTGCACCAGGAGCAATTCGCCACAAGCCAATCCCCCATAAATACGGTTGAAGAGGCTGGAATAAAGCGGCCAACGCCATGGAGTTTGGGATCGAATATTAAAAAAGGCCATCAACTCTTTGGCGTTGATCTGTTCCTTGGGGTCGGAATATCTTTCTTTAACTCGGGACGAATGCGTTTCGTGATCCGAGTCGTGATCATGATCGTGGTCGTGGTTGTGAATGGGCCTGGTTTCAAACTGGGCCTCTTCCGAGTCCTGCCAGTTTTGGCTAAGACCCGTGGTGTTGGGAGCTGAATGTCCTTCCTTGCCGGACTTGCCTTTTGGTTCGAAAACATCTTCTAATATTGATTGAAAAATGGCGTTCTCGCCTGGTTCTAAATTGCCGGAGGAAAGGACCGTCATGCTTCCCGAAGCTTCACCGGCGAAAATGCCGGGTAGGCCCGGCATAGGGTCCGATATTTTTCCCAATACGGAAGAGGTTAAGGAAAAGCGTTTCACTTCCTGCCCGTTCATCTTCTTTTCGACTAATCCAATCAAATGTTTGGCCACCAAAATCAGCGCAGCCTTGTTCAATGGTCTTTGCTGCAAAGCCTCAGCCGGCCGAAAGCGGAGGACGACTCCAGAAAGAAAATAATCCAAACCGTAGTTGCTGATATTCAGACGGCTGAATATCGAATCGATTTGGTATTTGATATTCAAAAACTGATCCAGGCTTACGCCTTGCTCGTTCATTTCGCGGATCAGTTCCGGCTTGAACAACATGGCTATAGACAAGGAATGCACTTTGGCCTGATCCTGTAGGGAGGAATCCAACAAAGTTCGGTCGAATTGGTTCAAGGCTCCGCGACTCGGAATCTTGTCATGAGAAAACCCGAAATTGCTGAGGCAAAAATTAAACCTACCCAGCAGTGGTTTACAGGTGTCCATGAGAAAGTCCACATCGTTGAAAAACCCCCGCCCCTCCACTTTCATGGATTTGGGGTTTACCAGGAGAATTTCCAGAAATGTCTTACCACTATCGGCCAGTGGTAAAAAAGTTTTGAGCAGGTCTTGTTTGCTGATATTTGCTGTAGTCATATTCACGTAATTCATTTTCCATCAATTCAGTCGATTTGTGAAGGAGAAGATTGGGCTCCTTTATGGGATAAGTTAATTTGATTAAATGATAACCCTGGGTATTGAAACTTCCTGCGACGAAACCTCATGTGGACTCGTAAATGACGCGATGCGGGTTTTAGCCAATCAAGTTTACAGCCAAATCCCCATTCATGCCGAATACGGGGGGGTAGTTCCTGAAATCGCCGCGAGGGCCCATTTAGAAAAAATCGACCCAATTGTCCGTTTGGCTTTGGCAGATGCCTCCTTGACACTGGATTCCGTGGACCAAATTGCATTTACCAGAGGTCCAGGGCTATTGGGACCCTTGCTGGTTGGTGCTTCCTTTGCCCGTGCTTTAGGCCGGTATTTATCCAAGCCAGTAGAAGGTGTGAACCATCTGGAAGGACATTTGGCTTCCGTATTCCTGGAAGAGCCTACCTTGAAACCGCCGTTTCTGTGCTTGGTCGTTTCCGGCGGCCATACGGAATTTTGCCGAGTGGATGAGGGCCTCAAGTACACGATGGTTGGAAAAACCCGCGATGACGCTGCGGGCGAAGCCTTTGATAAAAGCGGCAAAATTCTTGGACTCGGATATCCAGCCGGACCCCACTTGGCTCGCTTGGCGGCTACCGGAAAACGCAATTTTGTCGCCTTACCCAAAGCCCTGGATCAGCGGGATAATTTCGAATTTTCCTTTAGTGGGTTAAAAACCGCCGTATTGCGCTATACGGAAACGCAAA
>JAYUHW010000355.1:0-9472 GCA_043766615.1 Fibrobacteria bacterium
TTAGGCCTCACTCTTTACCTGTACCTCACTTCCCGCACCCTGTTTGCCGAAGCCCTAAAACGTGAGCTTTCCGGGGATCTCGAGTGGATGGCCTCATTAATCTCAAGTGACCCCGACCTCTTGGCGGTGCCCGTCCGCGCCGACTCACTGTGCCGGGCCATTGCACGTTTTAAAGGGTTCCGAGTCACTATGATCGACTCCGCTGGCCAGGTACGGGCCGATTCCCATGTTCCCCTCCGCGAAACGGGCGCCTTGGAAAATCATCGCCAGCGACCGGAAATAATAGAAGCGGATGCCAAGGTTTGGGGTTATGCCTGGAGATATTCCAATACCATCGGTATGGAAATGCTGTACGTTGCCAGACGGTTGCCTAACCAAAAAGGCTACCTACGCATTGCAGCGGGACCCACTGCCCTGTGGAGCTTCCAGAAAGCTTCTTTGCGTATTTTCGCCCTGTTCCTAGGCCTGTTTATGTCCGGTTCCCTAGCTGTTACCTGGTGGATTAGCAGAAAAATCAGCTCACCCCTACTGCATCTCATTGGAACAGGCTCGAGGGGGCCTGACTCTCCCACACCCAGATGGGAGGCCGAATTCCGGGAAGCGGAAGTTTTAAATCAAGCCTTTCAAGGTTATGTGGAGGAAATCCGAAAATTGGGCGGCGCTGTGGAAACAGAACGCGATAAACTGGTCGCCATCATGAACCAATTGGAAGAAGGAATCATCATCCTATCGGATACCGGTTTAGTGATGGCCGCCAATCCAGCATCCATTCGTCTAATTGGAGCGAATACGGATGCGTCAGACCAAAGTCGCTCGACATGGCTCAATCGACCAGCAACCGAGCTCATCAAGCATAAGGCACTGAAGGACTGGATAGGCCGCATCAAGGAGAGCGATCGCCCGCCATTTCTCCATGTGGATAAAGGCTCGGAGGCGGAATTCGATTTGCTTTGCCACGTAACGAATCTGGACACCACTTCCACACCACGCGAGTGCTTGCTTACTTTAATCGACGTAACAGAATTGAGAAATCTTGATCGGATAAAATCCGAATTTGTAGCCAATGCTTCTCATGAATTGAAAACGCCGCTTTCTTCCATCAAGGGTTATACGGAAACCCTATTGGATGGTGCCCTGGAGGATGCCAAGGTTCGCGAACTTTTCGTTAAAAAAATCCACAATAATGCGTTAAGGCTGGAGCTGTTGATCCTGGACCTGTTGAGCTTATCCCAGCTAGAAGCCCATCCGGAGCTTAAAGCAACCGAGCCGTTGTCCTTAAGGGTCTATGTGAATGCTGCCGCCAACCTGCACAGACATGAACTGGACAGCTCCGGAATCCGTTTGGAAAACCAAATTCCAGATTCTGTTATGGTGGTCGTCGAGCCCCGCGACCTCGAACACATACTCAATAATCTGATTGGAAATGCGATTCGATACAATAAGCCGGGAGGCAAGGTAAAGGTGTGGGTGGAAAGCGGGGACAGCTTGCAGCTTTCCGTAAAAGACACCGGAATAGGAATTCCGGAAGATATGCTGCCGCGAATATTCGAACGTTTCTATCGGGCGGCAAAATCGAGGGCATCAAAAGAAGGCACGGGTCTTGGTCTGGCTATTGTCAAACATGCAGCGAACAAATATGGAATGACAGTTACGGTAGAAAGTGTTTTGGATGAAGGCAGTCGGTTTCAGGTGAACATTCCGTTAGGCCTGGTTGCAGGCGGGGTCTTGGACCGTGCCTTGGATTCGAAGCAGAACACTTAGCCATCGATATCCCTAAGTTCCCAATAGACGCAATCCCATTCCAATTAAGTAGGCTACTATTGCGGAAGCGGGTATGGTCAAAATCCAGGCAATAGCCATTTGACCTGCGATTTCCCAGCGCACAGCCGAAAGACGTTTGGACGAACCCACACCCATGATGGAACTGGAAATCACATGCGTGGTGGAAACGGGTGAGCCAAAGTGACTGGCCACTAAAATGGTGAGCGATGCAGCGGTCTCGGCGGCAAAACCATTAACCGGTGTCAATTTGATCATGCGCACACCCATGGTCTTGATGATACGCCAACCACCGGCCGCAGTGCCCATGGCCATGGCCGCAGCACAAACCAGAATAACCCATTGCGGCACGGCAAAAGTGTGAATGAACCCCATTCCAAACAATGCCATGGTGATAATACCCATGGACTTTTGCGCGTCATTGGACCCATGCGATAAAGCCATAAAGGCTGCGGAGACAAGTTGTAAATGTTTGAACCAACGGTTCACTTTCCCAGCGGGGCGTTTGTGGAATATCCACATGATGGCAATCATGATAATTAACCCACCGACAAAACCCGCCAGCGGCGAAATAAGCAGGGACTTGACGATTTTCCAAATGCCCTCGCCATTCAACTTGTGAAAGCCATGATAGGCAATTGTGGAACCAATGATGCCGCCAATCAGAGCATGCGAAGAGCTGGACGGGATACCATAGAACCAGGTGAGAAGATTCCAAAAGATGGCAGCCAATAAGGCAGCGGCCACAATACCATTAGTAACCAGAGCGGGATCCACAATTCCCTTGCCAATAGTCTTGGCTACAGCTGTGCTTAGGAAAGCACCCAAAAAGTTCAAGGAGGCGGCCATTAGAATCGCCTGCTTGGGCGAAAGCACACGAGTAGAAACGACGGTTGCAATGGCGTTGGCCGAATCATGCATTCCGTTGATGTAATCAAAAATCAAGGCCAGGACGACCAAGCCCAGCAGGATGGGAATCGACTCAGCCATGCTTCAGCACAATCCCTTCGATAATGCCGGCGACATGCTCACACATATCCGTGGCGGTCTCCAAGTTGTCGTAAATATCGCGCCATTTCATAACATCCAAAGGGTTTTTGTCTCCCTTGAAAAGTTCCGCTACGGCCTCGCGAGCGATGCGGTCACCGAGGTTTTCCAGTCGGTTGATCTCGATACAATGCGGGATTATTTTTCGTATTTAAGCAGGGAAATAACGGGCATGACCTTGTTGAGTTCAGCGACTTGCTTCACAAGCACATCCACCAAGCCCTTCATGGGTGGTGTGATCTCCGTGAGACCATACAGGATCATTCTTTCCGTTACGGCTTCCATATAATCCATGCAATCGTCCAGGGCAACGGTCAACTGGTGGATATCTTCACGATCAATTGGGGTGATAAAGCTCTTATCCAAGGCGATTAGGATCTCATGCGTCAGTACATCCGCATCATGCTCCAGGCGCTCTAGACGCGCTGCTCCGGACTTAATGCTTTCCACTCCGCCTGCCATCATTTCGCTCAGTACTTTGGCTGCTGCCTCTAAAATTTTGGCACTTTGACCGAACATCTCAAAGAATTTGACGTTTTTGGGTATCAGGTTTTTGAACATTGCACGACCTCGAACTCTCCTGGAATGAAGTTATAAAGCTAGAAAAAGCCTGTTGTTTGGTTTTATAATCATTCGATACACTTTGGGAAAAAAAGCCATGCCCAACCTTCCTTATAAGTTCCTGTTATTTGTGGCCGTAGGTGGCTTTTTTTATTTGCACGGCCTTCCTAAAAAGGCAGCATTCATTTCTCAGTTTTTAAGTCGGTCCGGTGAAAAAAGCCAGGAACAACAGATCGAAACTTTGGCCGAAGAGAAAGTGCACGGCGAAATCTGTAGCTTAGCGGATTTGTGCGAATACCGGCCTATTGCTTGGAAGGAATTCCACGCATCGGACACAGTAAGTGCCTCCATCGTCCACGAATTCTACAAGGATGGAAAAAAGTGCGCCGTATTGTTTCGCATGCGCTACGGCGCAATCAGTGAAATCATCGACCTAAATTAGGTGGGGGTTGGAGCATTCTGGGCTGCCAACACTTTTGGATCGATTTGAATATGCAACTCCCGAAGCTGTTTCAAGCCTACCTCTCCGGGGGCATTCATCATCAAGTCCTGCGCTTTTTGATTCATAGGAAAGGCGATGATTTCACGGATATTGCTCTCGTCAGCTAATAACATGACCATTCTATCTACACCTGGAGCAATGCCTCCGTGCGGTGGGGCTCCCAATTTGAAGGCGTTGATCATGCCGCCAAATTTCTTATCCACCACTTCCGGGCCATAACCGGCGATGGCGAAAGCCTTGTACATGATATCGGGGATGTGATTGCGAATAGCGCCGCTGGATAATTCCACGCCATTGCAAACCAAATCGTATTGAAAGGCATTGATTTCCAGTGGGTTCTTGGTCAATAGGGCTTCCATCCCGCCCTGGGGCATGGAAAAGGGATTGTGTGAGAAGGCGATGCATTTGTTCTCTTCATCCCATTCGAACATGGGAAAATCGACAACCCAGCAGAAGCGGAACGCATCAGACTCAATGATATCAAGATCCTTGGCTACTTTAACCCGCAACAATCCGGCAATTTTGGCGGCCAAATCAGCCTTATCACACACAAAGAAAATGGCGTCTCCTGGCCCTACTTCGCACTTTTGGCGCAGCGCTTCCAGTTGTTCCGGCTTCAGGAATTTGAACAGAGGTCCCTTTACGGTTTCGCCGTTCCAGACCAAATAAGCCAAACCTTTGGAGCCAACCGACTGGGCGTATTCAACCAGCTTGTCAAAAAAGCTGCGCGGCTTATCCGCCACATTTTTAACAGGAATGGCGCGCACTACGGCACCAGCGGCTACGGCGGATTTGAAGGCAACAAATTCCGATTCGGCGAATAAGGCACCCACATCCCTGATTTCAATTGGGATGCGCAAATCGGGCTTGTCATTACCGTATTTGAGCATGGAATCCGCATAGGTAATGCGCCGGAAAGGTGTCGCATCCACTTTCTTTTTGGCGAACTCGACGAAAAGTCCGCCAATCACGTGTTCCACCGCCGCAAAGACATCGTCCTGGGTCACGAAGGACATTTCAATATCAAGCTGGTAGAACTCACCTGGAGACCGATCGGCACGGGCATCCTCATCGCGAAAGCAAGGCGCAATTTGGAAATACCGATCGAATCCGGCTACCATTAAAAGTTGTTTGAATTGCTGTGGGGCCTGTGGGAGTGCGTAGAATTTACCGGGATGGATGCGGCTCGGAACCAAATAGTCACGGGCGCCTTCCGGTGAGCTGCTGGTCAAGATCGGAGTCTGGAATTCCGCAAATCCGGCATCCGTCATACGGCGGCGCAGACTGGAAATAACTTGGGTACGCAGCATGATATTTTTGTGCAATTTGTCGCGGCGCAAATCCAAAAACCTGTATTTGAGGCGCAGGTCCTCGGCCGTGTCCTCTTTGCCGTCCACTAGCATGGGCAGCGTCTCGGCCATGGATTGGATAATCAGTTCGTCCACCACGATTTCAATCTCGCCCGTATCCATGGAGGGATTGATGGTGCCTTCCGCCCTGGCAATAACCTTACCAGTGATAGTAATCACGCTTTCATATTTTAGATGCGTGGCCTTTTCAAAAAAGTCTCGCTCGGGATGGAAGACTACCTGGGCAATTCCGTAATGATCGCGCAAATCGATGAATAGGAAATGGCCGTGATCACGCCGGCGGAAGACCCAACCGGAAAGGCGAACGGTTTCGCCGACATGAGATTTTCTGATTTCGCCGCAGGTATGAGTACGATATGGATGCATAAGGCCGGTAATTATAATAGAAAGACGGATTCAGGCCAATCCCTCTATTCCGGGGATTGGGCCAGAGCCGCTTTTTACCTATTTTAAACGGTTCCCAATGCCCACGCCATACACAACATGAGAGACCTCGGATTCGAAGGACTCTTTATCCTCATCCTGATTCTGGGCAATGGCTTCTTCGCCATGACCGAAATCGCCGTCGTTTCCGCCCGTAAAGCCCGGCTGCAACAATGGGCCAACGAGGGCAATTTGCGCGCCAAAAACGCTCTGGCCCTTGCTAACGCGCCCAACCGGTTTCTGGCCACCATCCAGGTGGTCATCACGGGTGTTACCCTTTTAACAGGTGCATACGGCGGCAGCACCATCGCAGAAAAAATTTCCTCGCATATGGTGGGCTGGCCTATTATTGGCGAATACCGGGATCGCATTGGATTGACTCTGGTGGTGCTTGGCGTCACTTTTCTGCAGGTTATTTTGGGAGAACTGGTTCCCAAGACCATTGCCTTGCACAATGCCGAACGCATTGCCTCGCTAGTGGCCTGGCCCATGCAGGTTATCTCCAAAATGGCCTATCCTGTCGTTTCATTTCTCGGGATTGTCACCGATTTCATTCTGCGCCTAGTAGGCAGTAAGCCTTCCGACGAACCTCCGGTAACCGGCGACGAAATCAATGTCATGATCGCCCAAGGCACCGAGGCTGGAGTCTTCCAGGAATCCCAGCAGGATATGGTGGAAAGCGTTATCGAACTCAATGAACGCCGCATCAACAGCATCATGACGCCTCGTCCGGAAATCTCCTGGATCAATGTGGAAGCCACGCCTGATGAATTACGCGAAATGATCCTCAGCAGCACGTATTCGCGCTTTCCGGTTTGCCAAGGCAATTTGGACCAGGTGCTAGGCATCATCCACACCAAGGATATGCTCGCGGATTGCATTTCCGGCCGGCCTATCGACCTTAAAGCGCGAACACGCAAAGCCTTGACCATTCCGGAAACTATTCCGGTGCTCAAATCCTTAGAGTCTTTTAAGGAAAGCGGCATCCATATAGCGCTCGTGATCGACGAATACGGAAGCCTGCAAGGCCTGGTAACCTTGAACGATATACTGGAAGCTATTGTCGGAGACATCGCCTCACATGACCAAAAGGACGGCAACCCTGGGGCCGTGCAGCGTGAAGACGGATCCTGGCTGGTGGACGGCATGCACACCATTGAGGACTTCAAGGATTTGATGTCGATTGAAAAGCTGCCGGAAGAGAACACGGATACGTACCAGACCTTGGGTGGATTTGTAATGATGCAGCTCGGCCGCATTCCCAAACCCGGCGATCACTTTCTGCAGGATTTTGTGCGCTATGAGGTGATGGACATGGACGGGAACCGAGTAGACAAGGTTCTGGTCAAGAAGGAGGAGCCTCCGAAGCCGGATGCTCGCTCGACGTAACAGAATTTGATTCCTCTTTTTTGCCGGCTTCTTCTTTTTTCGCGGGTACATCGGGCAGTATGGTTCTTCCGAGTAGCCCATCCGGAACCCAAACCCATTCCTGATTGGAATCTTCAGCTAGCAATTCGCGCGCATGGCCATACATATGCAGTTTTGCGCCCCAAATTATTTTTTCCGTCACCGTAAACGTGCCAATATGTTTGGGTGCTAGTTTAAGCACCGCTTCGAATTTTTCCTTCTCCACCAGAATTACTTTTTCTTCGCCTTTTACAGCCATGTATTGATCCAGCACGGTCTTAAGATCCGCTTTGGACCTATCCGACATGGTGCCCCCGAACCGGGCGGCCATGATCTTCATGGCCTTCAAACGGGTTTCAATGGGAGCCACTTTAGCATGCATCGCTTCCATGGTTTTTTCAATTTTCGCCAAGCCCGCTTTGGCGGCATCCGCATCCTTGTCCACGATAAAAATTTCGGTGTGGCAACCTTCCCCTCCCAAAGCCGCAATATGCACGTCGCCGAAAGCCTTGAAATCTCCGCCCACTACCGAGCAACCTGATGCGTCCGCCTTTACGGATTTGGCCAAAACGGAACAATTGCGCAAGGCTTTTTCCACCGTGAGCATTCCCGATTCGCATTCAATGCGTATGTCTTGGGCACCCATGATATTGATATTGCCCTTGGCAGCAATACGCCCGGTGCTGTGGCCAAAAACACCTGCTTTGATGGTCACGTCCCCGCCGTGAGACACAACCACACCAGCGTCTACGCTGCCCTCTATCAGAATGTTCCCTTGAGCTTCCACGGTAAACCCGGTGGTTACGTCGCCCAACACTTGAATGTCACCTTGGTAATGCAAGTTGCCGCTTTTAAAATCGACATCGCCCTTATGCACGTAAATGACGCCAACGCAAATGGCTCCGGCAAGATGGTAAACATAGCCGCCGGTGCTGGCTATAAGGGTCAGGCCATCAGCCGAGACTTCTGTATTCACGCCCAGTTTAAACGAAACGTCTTTTCCCGGAGGCATGGGCTGGGATTTTCCGAAAATATCGCTGCCGCCATCGCCTTGCGTAGCGGGCGTTTTCACAGCCAATACATCACCCTTTTTAACTTGGTGGATATTGTCCACGTTTTTGTAATCGGCCTTGCCGTCTTTATCCAATACGGGCTTAACATCCGCATCAATTTTCAGTTTTTCCTGGATAAAGGCGTCTTTACTGGGCTTAGGAGGTGATCCGCTGGCCACAACAATGCCGCGATCGTATTGCTTGCCGCTGATCATCCGATCCACAGCCGCCCAATCAATGCCAAAAGTGACTCCAAGAGCGGTGAGTTTTTTGGCGATATCGTCCTGGGTCAGGGTTATACCGGCCAACACAATCGATCCCTTGATGGTCAACGTGGCTCGGATAGGCTCGGCTTTAAGTTCCAGATAGTCGGCGGCCGTGCCTACTTGTGGTGCAGGTTCGGGTTGGGCCCCCGAGGGTTGTGCCGTCTCAACTGGGGGCGATCCTTCTTTGGATGCCTCGGCCATAACTTATTATATGTCTAGGCGTCCAAAATTGACAAGACCTTAATGGGAGGCATCTACTAGCTGGGAAGCATTCACGAGGCGCATACACTCTCCCGCTACAATTTCCGCCCCATTGCCAGTGCCTAATACTCTGCTAAGGCGCTCCTGGAGGGGTTCCCAAGCACGGTTCCAAGCCCAAAGATCTTGAAGAACTTTTTGAAATTTTACTTTTGTCAATTCTGCAGAAACACCCACCCATTCGGAAAATACCTCCTCTTCCAGGAGGAGATTGGGCAAGCCAAGCCGGGTGGAACGCAAAAGCCTTTTGCCAACAGCCAGCGTCAATGGATCCATTACGGCCAAAATTGCTGTAGGAACCTGACTTAAAGCGAGCTCTAGCGTCAAGGTACCTGGAAAGGCCAACGCCCAATCCGCATCCGCCAAGGCGGATTTTTTGTCGGTTTGAATTGTGACAAATGGAACAAACTTGCCTCCCTGAAACTTCCGTAGCCATTCCCGGGACATGGCTGCCAAATGAGCGGGCATAAGCACCTGAATCTCCGGCTGTGGAAATGCACAGTCAACTCCCATCACATTCAGTTCCAGTAAACGCTCCAGCCAAACCGGTAGATTGCGACGCCACACCGGCACTCGGCTGCCAGGACAGAGAAGCAGAATGGGTCGCCTAGTCACGGGTGGATTTGGCAATGCGGGGGCGGAGACCAGGAAGTGTCCAACCGTCACTTTTGATACAGACCCGGAAAAATATTTGGTTTCAAAGGGAAACAAAACATGCACGGAACATCCCCGCAAGACCCGCACAGCGCGTTTGGTTCTTTGGCTTTGTGCCTGATAGGCCCAGGCTTGCGGTGGTGCTAGGTAACA
>JAYUHW010000356.1:0-3894 GCA_043766615.1 Fibrobacteria bacterium
GGTTGCCTCGGAATAATCGCGGTGCTGGCTGATTTCCCTGCCTAGGAAGATTTCTTCCTGTTTCTTGCCATAGGAAAGCGGACCCAGCTCAGACATGCCCCATTCGCACACATACTTGCGTGCCAATTCCGTGGCCCGCTCGATATCGTTTGATGCGCCTGTATTCTTCTGATCAAACAGCAGCAACTCAGCGCCGCGACCACCCATGAGAATCGCGATCTTATCGAGAATGAACCGCGAATCAACCGTGTACATATCCTTTTCCGGCAGCTGGAACGTAATGCCCAGAGCCCGGCCCCGGGGAATGATGGTGATTTTATGTAAGGGATCGGAATACTTGACCTGCAGGGAGATGATGGCATGTCCTGCTTCATGATAGGCCGTGGTCTTTTTCTCTTCATCCGTAATAATGCGCGACAGCCGCTCCGAACCAATCATGATTTTGTCTTTGGCTTCTTCGAAATCGATCATGGCCACTTGATTGCCGCCGAATCTGGCTGCCAACAAACAGGCTTCATTGACCAGGTTTTCAAGGTCTGCGCCGGAAAGTCCGGGCGTCCCTTTGCCCAGTTTAGAAATGTCCACGTCGTCTAGTAGGGGAACCTTGCGCTTGTCCAAATGCACTTTAAGAATGCCTTCCCGGCCCTTTGAATCCGGCAGATCCACAACCACTTGACGATCAAAACGACCGGGCCGCAGCAAGGCCGGATCGAGCACATCGGCACGATTGGTAGCTGCGATAAGGATCACACCTTCATTGCTGCTGAAGCCATCCATCTCGACAAGCAACTGATTCAAAGTCTGTTCGCGCTCATCATGACCGCCACCCAGTCCTGCACCGCGATGACGGCCCACGGCATCGATTTCGTCGATGAAGATGATGCAGGGCGCATTCTTTTTTCCCTGCTCAAAAAGGTCGCGCACGCGCGATGCGCCTACACCCACAAACATTTCCACAAAGTCGGAACCGGACATACTGAAAAAGGGAACGTCCGCTTCACCCGCCACGGCTTTGGCTAAAAGGGTTTTGCCGGTACCGGGAGGCCCCAGCAGCAAGACGCCCTTAGGTATTCGACCTCCCAGTCGGCTGAACTTGCTGGGGTCTTTCAAAAACTCAATCACTTCAACCAATTCCTGCTTCGCTTCATCGGCACCGGCCACATCTTTGAAGGAAACCTTAGGTCGATTCTCTTCCAGTAGCTTCGCTTTTATTTTGCCAAAGGAAAAGATGCCGCGCCCACCGCCCATTTGACCTTGCCTGGCCATCATGAACCAGAAAAAACCAATGAGCAGGAACAGCGGGAAAAGTGTGCTTAAATATCCGAGCCAACGCGTTTCCTTGACGAACTCCACTTTTACGCCACGAGCAGTAAGGTTGTCCAGCAATTGCAGAATGGGTCCGTCTATATCAGGCAGCAAGGTTTTGAATTTTATCGAACGGGACGCAAAGGCGCTGTGGCTTTCACGTCTTGTTGCTTGTTCCTCGGGAGTGAGTTTCCGGTCGCCGACCACTTGGTAGCCCTCACCAATCCGCTGCAGATTGATGGAGGTGATTTGCAAACTGGTGTCTGCGATGATTTTCCGGAATTCAGAATAGGTTTTCTCTTCCACCGGATTTTGGGAATCCAATAACTGCACTAGGAAAATGGACACCAACACCATGGCCAAGATCAACGTGACGTTTTTGCGCTTCCACTTGTTGCCAGGCGGAGGCGTAGCTTGTTTGGAATCCGGCACCTTGGGCCGATTCAACATGCCGCCTTTTTTCTTGTCTTCTACGAGGTTGTTCTTTTTGTCTTCTAGAGATTCTCGCATGTAAGCACCAATTCAAGGATGGAGGTGGTTGTATCCGTCACCTTATACAATTCGGAGATCCCGTATCCGGGAACCCAGGCGAGGGTTTCGTCGCTTAAGACGATGGGGAGGTTGTCCCTCATTCTGATCGGAACTTTTTTTTCATTTAAAAAAGCTTTCAACTTTCGAGTCCGACTCTGCACGCCAAAGGGGGAAAAGCAATCGCCGTTCCGCCGCGTGCGTACCACCAATGTACTAGAAAAGAGTCCCGCATCAAAGATCGCCCTTCCCTCCGATGCAGCCGGATAGACCAAGTGCCTTGGCCTTGCAACTCGCCGCACCGTGAGTTTAAAAGTACGCCGTTCCATTTCCCAGAATAGCGTGCTTACCGTGCCATCCAGTATAACCTTTTGCAAATCCCGGGAACCTCTTTTTTCTGCTAAGCGGTCCAATTCCGCGGACCGGGAAGTGCTTTCTACGCAATAAATCCCGTTATTTTCGAATTTCAATGCGATGCCGTGAGCGATTGGGACTTGCAAGCTTTTGCAGCTCCGTTGCCATTGTCGGGAAAATTCATCCAGTATCTCTTTTGTAACCGAATGTCTGGGGCTTTGGGGATAGGACTCGTGAACCAAGGCACGCAACCAATATCCGAGCGATTCCCCATCTTCCCCGTCGACTCTTTCCTTGAGGCCGACCACAGAGAGAAAAGGCCGGCCCGTTGCATCCTTAGCCAATAAATCGGCCTCAGCCTCCAAGGCATCCATGCCCACGGTTCCTATGGCTTGCAATTCCATGGCCATGGCAAAAATCCTGTTGTCCACATCCACCTCGGTTTTTCGAAGCTGAGGGAGATAAGTGTGCCGAAACCAATTCCGGTTGATATGGAGATCCAGATTGCTTTCATCTTCGCGCCAAGAGACTTGGAGCATTTTCAGGTAGGCTATGAGCTCCGCATGACTGCGATTTAAAAAGGGGCGGAGGATGCCGGGGTTGCGTTGAAAGGGAATACCCGCCAAGCCGCGCGGACCGGTACCGCGATGCAGTCGTTGCAATACCGTTTCCACCAGATCGTCCCGATGATGCGCGGTTAGAACAAAATGTGCACCACATGCTTTTGCCGCTTCCGCAAAAAAACGATAGCGCTCGCGGCGAGCCCACATCTCCGTCGACTCGCGGACGGGCTTTTTGCTCGGGTCAAGGTTAAGTCGGTGCAAGGGCAGGTCAACCTCCGCGCATAAGGCGGCCACAAAGGCTTCATCTGCAGAAGCGGCAGGCCTGAGGCCATGGTTGATATGAGCCACCGCCAATCGACAACCGAATTTTGCGCGCCCCGCACGGGCAAAGAAATGCAGGAGAGCGGTGGAATCGGCGCCACCGGATACGGCCAGGAGTAGTGTTGCGCCCTCCGGTTTCCACCCTTTGGAGGCAAGGAAGGCAAAGGTAACGGACTCCCAGGCTTGGATTCCTTGGGTAGCGTCCATTTCCTAAGGCGATGCAGGAGGCGGCAAATGCGCGGTAACGGGTTGTCCTTGAATGTCCCAGCGGCCATTTTTGAGAAGTCGAAAAAAACAGGAGCGATACCCTTCATGACAGGCCGCGCCATCGCCTTCTGCGGTCACTTTGAAAAGCAAAGCATCGCCGTCGCAATCCAGTGAGGCGGCAACCACCTTCTGCTTGTTTCCTGAGGTTTCGCCTTTTATCCACAGCGTCTTGCGCGAGCGCGACCAATAGGTCATATACCCGGTGGTTAAGGTAAGACCCAACGATTCTCGATTCATATGCGCCAGCATCAACACCGCGCCATCTTTGGCATCGATGGCAACGGCTGTCACCAAACCATCCGCGCCGAATTTAACATGGGTTAGGAGGGCTGCGACATCCGCAGTGCTCAAACCCGCGCCATTACTTACGGGCATGGCCTTTGCCTTCCACAATCCATTGGTACGTGGTTAAGCTCTCCAGTCCCATGGGACCGCGCGCATGCAATTTGTCGGTGCTGATGCCGACTTCAGCGCCAAGACCGTATTCGGCTCCATCCGCAAAACGCGTGGAAGCATTGACCATAAGCGATGCGCTGTCCACGCCCGCCAAAAATGC
>JAYUHW010000357.1:0-4198 GCA_043766615.1 Fibrobacteria bacterium
ACGCAGATCCACGGCCCGGTAATCAGCGGCGGGTGAAAATCCATACGTGGCGAGACGAAGACCAGGCCTTGTCAGCCGCGGTAAAATCGCGGCAACGCCCTCATCGTCGCAGTTTAGAACCAGGCAACCATACCAGGGAAGCGACTCGGCGAAGTGAACAAAGGCATCGCGCACCGCAGCCAGGCTTCCGTAACAATCGAGATGATCGGAATCGATATTGCCAATGATGGCGGAGGTGGGCCGCATGGCAAGGAAAGACTTGTCGTATTCATCCGCTTCAAAAATAAACAAAGACCCCGACCCAGCCACCGCAGACAAGTTTTCACCACGCGTTGTTCCACCGGCAAGCAAGGTCGGATCCTTACCCGCAGTACGCCAAATTCGACCCAACATTGTTGTTGTCGTGGTCTTACCATGAGTACCTGCCACACCGAAGGAATATTTTCCACGCAAGGCTTCTCCCAGCATTTCTGCCCGCCTGATGGTTGGGATTCCCAACTTTTTTGCTTCGATCCATTCCGGATTCTCAGCGGCAACAGCCGAGGAATAAACCACAGTATCGGCCATGCCCACATTGGCCGCGCGATGCCCCACTTCCACGCGCATACCCTGGCTCCTGAGGCGGTCAACCGTCTCCCCGGCCTGTTGGTCAGAACCCGTCACTTCAAAACCCCAAGCAGTGAACACTTCAGCCATGGAACTCATGCCTGAGCCACCGATGCCGATAAAATGAAGTTTGCTGAAGCGTAGACTGGGTCTCATGCTGCAACCTTTTCCCGACGGACGCGCCCGCTGGGAGGCAATTTCGCGCTGGGACGCGATTTTGCACTGGGACGCGACTTTCCTGCGCCAGCCAAGAGCTGCCATTTCTTTGGATTGGTGCGCCACGATTCCGGGATCGATTCCAAAGAGTGGCCAGAAATATTCAGCAATACACCCATAGCAAACAACCCAGCGCACAATGATGTGCCGCCATAGGACACGAACGGCAACGGTTGGCCGGTAGTAGGGAAAAACTTGGCACAAACGCCGACGTGCATAATCACATTAACCGCCAAAGAAACGACAATGCCCAAGGCGGCTAAACTACCAAATCGATCAGGGCAGTAATAGGACACACGCATGCCTCTCCAGATAACCAATGCAAACAAAGCCAGGCAAAGTGCCGTACCCACAAGGCCCAGTTCTTCGCCAAGAATGGAAAAAATGGTATCCGTAAATGGCATCGGCAAATATCCCAGCTTCTGCGTGCTGGTACCAAGTCCAGTTCCAAAAATTCCACCATTGCCTAGGCTTATCAAAGCTTGCAGACTTTGATAGGAACTGGCGAGATTTGTTTCGGGATTGATAAAAGCCATCACACGCTTCATTCGGTAGGGGCTGCTAACCATGAGAACGCCTAAGGCAGGTAAAGCAAAGGATCCAATAAATAATAAATGGCGAATGCGGCAACCGGCAGCAAATACCATGGCTACGGCAATTGCCAGAACGGTAGCCGCCGTGCTGTAATTCGGCTGTTTCAAGATGAGGAGAAAGGTGAATACAGCCATGGCTAGTGAAGCGATAAGCCCCTTCCAAAAAGAACCCATAATTTCTTCTTTGGCAGTCAGCAGTCGAGCCATGAAAAACACCAAGGCAACCTTAGCCAATTCAGAAGGCTGTAGACCAAAACTTGCAATGCTAATCCAGCGACGCGCACCATGGGCGGCCAGGCCAAGTGTTACGACAATTACGAGCAGGGCCAAGGCTAAAAACATCAAGGGCCTAGAAGCCTTCTCCCAAGTTTGATAGGGTACACTAAGCCCAATTAAAAAAGCGGCGAATCCAATGATCACCTTCTTGATATGGTTTACTAGGTAATACGAGTCCGGAAAACCACGGGCCTGGGCAAATGCTGCTGAGGAACTGTAAATAATTACAATGCCAAAACCGACCAGGGCTAGCACCCCCAATAGAAGAATCATATCAATGCGTAAGCTTTTCATTTATAAGCAACTAACCTCTCTATTATGAAGTATAGCCCTAAATTCTTTCTTCCCTACGTAAGGCTCCGGCTTTAGCCTTGGCCTGCAAGAATTCATAAACTCTTTCCAGCTTCATTCCTCTTGAAGCCTTAACCAATACCGCATCGCCCGGTTGCAAAAAATTTAAAAGTTCCTGGCTCATCAAATCGAAATCGGAAAAATGGCGCGCCCGTTCCCGAGGCAAACCCTTTTCGCGTGCACCGGCATTGATATGCCGACTGAGATTGCCATAGGTGAACAATTCATCGACACCCATTTCGACCAAATAGGGACCGATATCCTTGTGCAAGTTGGCGGATTCCTCACCCAATTCGAGCATGTCTCCGAGCACGGCAATCCTACGCCCCTTAACGTGTAAGCTACCCAATGTGGACAATGCGGATCGCAACGAAGACGGATTCGCATTGTAACAATCATCGAGTACTGTTAAACCAGGAAGTTTCTTGACCTGCATGCGGTTTTTACTTGCCGTAAAGCCCCGTAAGCCACTGGCTATCATGGCTTTGGGCACGCGTAATTGACTCGCTACTGCAATGGCTGCCAAGGCGTTGTATACATTGTGGCGGCCGGGAACCTGCAATTGATAAAACGTACGACCGATCCGGAAAGACGCACAGCCGTCAGGCCCAAAAGTGAGATCAGTGGGTCGAATTTGTCCAAAATCAATTCCATAGGTAACCAGCTTGTAACGGGAATTTCCTTTGACCTGCGCCAATAAGGGATCATCTACGTTTAGAAAAAGCGTGCCCTTTCCTTGAAAGCCCTTGGTAATCGCCAACTTTTCAATTCGGACATTTTCCTTTGATCCAAAATGCTCCAAATGACTGTACCCAATATTGGTGATGACGGCGAATGAAGGCCGAGTGGCTTCCGAGAGTGGCCCAATTTCACCGGGGTGGTTGGTACCCATTTCAATAACCGCATACCGATGGGAATGCTTTAATTCAAACAAAGTCAACGGGACGCCCACTTGATTGTTGAAATTGCCTTGCGTAGACACCGTGGGTCCCGCCTTGGCTAGGATCTGCGTAAGCATATCCTTAGTGGTGGTCTTGCCGTTGGATCCGGTTATGGCGATTTTAGGAATGCGAAATTTATTGGCATACTCCCGGGCCAAGTGCAATAAAGCTGCATTGGTATCCCCAACCGGAACATACACGTTTACGGCTTGACCATTCTGTTTCAACCATTGTTCATCTACCACGGCTGCACACCCTCCTTGGGTAAAAACTTTATTTGCAAATGTATGTCCATCGAAATTCTCGCCCTTGAGGGCCCAAAATACCTGACCACGTTTAAGCGCCCGGGAGTCCGTGCACAGGCGAACCGTCTTTACCGACCGGGCCGGGCCAACAATCTTAGCGCCTAGCATTTTGGCCATTTCGTTCAAACTAAGCTCCATGCTCACTCCCCTTGGACTGACGCGAAATCCAGGTACGGATTTCCTCTTGGTCGCTGAAATGCTGCTTGACCCGACCCACAATCTGGTAGTCTTCATGGCCTTTTCCGGCAATCAATAGGCAATCCCCGGATACGACGGATGCCAGGGCTTGGCTGATAGCCTCGCGACGGTCGGCGATAACCTTAAACCGATTCGGATCTTTTACCCCAGAAAGGATTTCCATTAAAATGGTCCCAGGTTCTTCGGATCGAGGATTGTCACTGGTCAAATACACCCGGTCTGCGGACGCCTCGGCAATACCACCCATAAGTGGACGTTTGGTTCGATCGCGATCCCCGCCACAGCCGAAAACACAAACCAAATTTCCTGATGTCAATGGCTTAAGACTGGCCAGCACGCGCTGAAGTGCATCGGGCGTATGCGCATAGTCCACAACAGCAAACGATCCATTGGGTAAGTTGAAAACCTGATTGCGACCCAATACGGTTATTTCCGCCAAACCCTGAGCGATTATGCTTGCATCCAATTCCAGTGAGAAGCCCAATGTCACAGCGGCCAACAAATTTTCCAAATTGATTATTCCGACTAGTCGAGAGTTGAAACGATACGTCTCGCCCCTATATTCCACGGCGAAATCCGTCCCCGTCAATGTCAGCCGACTGTCGATGAGCATGACGTCGGCCTTTTCTTCGCCTCGGGAAAAGGTCAACTTTGGACCCAGGCATTCCCGCCCCAAGCGAATACCGTATTCCGAATCCACGTTGAGGATGGC
>JAYUHW010000358.1:0-2626 GCA_043766615.1 Fibrobacteria bacterium
TCCTCCCAGTCCAACTCGTTGCGCATTGGGCTTCTGGCTTTTAAAAGTGCTGCTGGCAGCGACCGTTTCGCGGCGACGGAAATCTTGTCGCCTACCGGAAACTTGCGCGAAGCCGCAGCAAATCTTTTTGCCTGTTTGCATCGCCTGGATAAATTGGGACTCGACTGGATCGAAGCGGAAACTCTGCCGGAAACGGGATTAGGCGTGGCCATTATGGACAGGTTGCGCAAAGCCGCTGCAGGCTCACGCCTTTGAACTTACTGACCCGAGAGGGTGTTGCGGGAACCAGCGCGAATCCAGGCCAGTAGCGTATCCCGTTCGGCCTGCGTGGGCTGATTAGGAAAAAAAAGATTCGGCATCACGTCAACGGGAGGATCCTGAGCAGCTGCCGTTTCCGGAACCAGTCTTTCTAGTAACACTTTTCGAGCCTCCACCCATTCCGCATAGGTATCCAGCCGCAGTGCGTATTTCCACGCATCGTGTTGCAGCCTGTTATTGCCTCCCTGGGTATGGCAATCGGCGCAGTAGCGATTCACAATCCGTAGTGCGGGCGGATAAAGCGTACCGGCCATCGCACCTTCCACAACAATGGGTTTACTTTGATTGGGGTCAAAAGTGTTGAATAAATCACAACCGCTTAAGGTTAAGGTTAAGACTACGCCTAATCCGATAGCGCTTGCAGCTCTGTTCGTTCTACCCAACGCTTTACCTAACTCGCTCAATTATTCTGTTACCGTGAATTTGACGGAATCCACCATGCTCTCATAGTCCTCATGCGTGGCGCTGGCTCCAGCCACAATGATATAGTGGGTTCCAAGGGACAAACCGGTCAAAGTCACAGTGTCCGCCTTGGTCAAATTGGTATACCGATTGGCATCTAGACCGGCAGGTTTGTCCAGAAAAACATGGATGTGGCCGGTGACAGCAGGATCCTCATGCACTTGAGTCGTTTTAGCCAAACCACCTATAAAAGAAAAATTTGTAAACGTTACCTTAAGCAAAACGTTGGGGCCTACAACTGTAGCTCCATTCGCCGGGGAGAGAATTTTTACGGTTGGCTCAGGTGGTGAATCAGTCGTGCATCCCCAAAAAATGAAGCCCATAAGCGAAGCTGAAACCAAAACCAACGGAAGGATTGGGGTAATTTTTAGGATGGTATTTTTTATCAGTTGCATTGGACCTCCACAATTACAGCGTGATCGGACACTCCCGCTAGATGACTAGCAAAGTATAAATAGCAATGTCAGTGGCTGCACACAAAGAATGTGGTTGCAGAATGTAATGTCAAAAGTTTGTCCATCACCAATTGCTTTCCCAGACATAGAATATTATCTTACATTTAGTTGTTATAACAATTAAATCACCCACAGCAGGAGATACTCATGGCCAAAACAATTCTAATAACCGGTGCAAACGGAAATATCTCATCCGGAATTCTGACCCAGCTAAAATCCTCCGGACATAAATTACGGGCCCTGGTACGCAAGCCCGAAAAGGCTGATGCGCTCAAACAACAAGGCATTGAAACCTTTGTCGGAGATTTGGAAAAACCATGGACACTGGCACCCGCTTTTTCCGGCGCGGAAATCGTGTGGATCCTGACCCCGCCCGGTCCCCGCGCTCCAGAACAGTCCTCCAACGCCCTCTGGGCTGCCAGGCAAGGAGGTGCCAAACATGTTGTACGCATGTCCGCGGTCGGTGCCGGCCACACAGCCCCCACCATCAATAGCCGCTTGCACGCCCTATCCGATGCCGAGTTGGCAGGGTCAGGCATTCCGTTCACAATTTTAAAGCCCCATTTCTTTGCCCAGAATCTCATCATGATGGCCGGGGCTACCATAGCCCAACAAGGCATGATGTATATCGCCATGGGTGAAGGCAAAACCGGCATCATCGATTCCCGAGACATCAGTGAGTTTGCCGCCAAGGTTTTGACGACCCCGGGCCACGAAGGAAAAACGTACACCCTAACCGGACCAGAATCCCTGACCATGGGCCAAATAGCCACGACCATTGGTACCGCCATTGGAAAGCCTGTAACCTATGTTCCCATTCCCGTGGAAGGGGCAAAACAAGCCATGGCCCAAATGGGCATGGACGATTGGACGATCAATTTACTGGGCGATTACATGACGGCTTACAGTGCAAACTGGGGCGACCTGGTCACGGATGAGTTTAAACGCGTGATGGGTAAGGCGCCACGCAGCATTGCCGAGTTCGCGAAGGATTTTGCAAAGGCTTTTGGATAGTAGGATTGGAGTCTGGGGCTCCAGGCTCCGTTTTACGCTTTACATTTTACGATTTAGGCCCGAACCGCAGCTCGCTTCGTCTCCGGCTTCTTCCCAGTGGTGGAAGCCGCACGCACGGCGCTTGGAATGAATTTTTTTTCGGCGTCCAGCAACTTCTTCAACCACTGCCCGGTGTAGGAATCCTTGTTAGCAGCCACCTCCGCTACCGTGCCCTTGGCAATGATTCGGCCTCCGGCATCTCCACCTTCCGGCCCCAAGTCCACCAGCCATTCCGAATTCTTGATGATGTCCAGGTTATGCTCGATGACCAGCACGGTATTACCCTGTGCCACCAGAGAGTGTAAAACCACCAGCAATTTCCGCACGTCTTCAAAATG
>JAYUHW010000359.1:0-11050 GCA_043766615.1 Fibrobacteria bacterium
AAATCAAGGGCAGCGCGCCACTGGCACCAACTCTTTCCATCAATGCCTCGCCAACCAATGCACCGCAATGGTCTTGGGTAGCCGGGGGTGGTGGTAACGGAACTTTTAGGTTTAAAATGGGTGGAGGGGCTTACCCGAACGTGGGATCCACTGTCCTTAAATACGCCCCAACTAATTTAACCGATGGTTCCGATACGCTGTGTGTACAGGAACAGGATTTAATCGGTTGGGGAACGGAAGCTTGCATGGAAATTATTGTGGATAAAACTGGGCCTAATGCGCCAGTCGTCACTGTGAATGCATCAACCGCGACAACCTTGCGCAGGCCAACTTGGAATTGGGTTTCCGGCAGCCCAGGGGAAACGGGAAGCTTTCGCTATAAATTTGATGCCAATATGAATACTGGAGCTATTGTTACTGCCGCTAAAACATTTACTCCTAGCACTGATTTGAGTGGAGGGACCCACACTCTTTACGTGCAACAAGTGGATGCGCTTGGTAATTGGGGCACTACAGGTACAAAGGCGGTTAAAGTTGTGATCCCGGGAGGGATGATAGGTATAGATGGAAGTTTAACGGGTATAAACGAGAATTGTTTTATGATGGGCAACGGTGATGTGGATTACAATGTTGATTATACACCCAGACACTCTGTTTGCCTGGCTGATTTTTTCATTGACACCTATGAAGTCACACAGAGCGATTTTAAAGCTTTAATGGGTGTACTTCCTTCCAAATTTAAAAACAATAATAACCCTGTTGATTCCGTAACTTGGTTTGACGCCGTTTTGTATGCCAACGCACGCAGTAAAAGGGATGGTTTAGACACCGTTTATCAATATTCAAGTCGGTCTGGAATACCTGGAAAAGGTGTTTCAAACCTGTCTGGACTTTATATTGATTATGCCAAAAATGGGTATCGCTTACCTACAGAAGCGGAGTGGGAAAACGCATGTCGAGCCGGTTCAACCACGGATTTTTACTGGGGCGATACTTGGAATAAGGAATATTATTGGACTGGCGATAATTCTGATGGGGTAGCCCATATAGTGGGTCAAAAGCTCCCTAATAAGTGGGGCTTATATGATATGATAGGCAATGTTTTGGAATGGACTAACGATTTGTATGAAATGAATTACTACAAATCGAGTCCCATATGGAATCCAAGCGGTCCTTCAACCGGAATTTACCGAGGTTCAAGGGGTGCAAGTTATAGAGGTTCCGAATACGAAAAATCATTCATCAGAAATTGGCACTATGCCTTATCGGGTGATCAAAATGAAGACTACGGATTTCGGTGTGTCGCGCCAAAAAAATAAAGCTAGCGCAAACTTGCATCTGTCCTTTTCATATTTGCCCTACAGGGTAGTTGATTCAAATGCAGCCTAATGAGAAATTAAATTCGCTTCCCCCAAATTTCTCCTGGCTTCAGAATTTGTAGAATCAGCCTGTAATGCTCTCTGATAGTATTGAATCGCCGTTGATCGATCTCCGTTTATGCCTTTAATTACGCCCATGTAGTTGAGCGCTTTCGATTGATTGGGTTCTAGTAATAGGGTTTTTTCCAAATACTCTTCCGCTTCAGAAATACGATTTAATTGGAAAAAGGCGGAAGCCAAATCAAAGGTAACCACTGGATTTTCAGGCTGCATTACCAAGGCGGCCTTGAACTGTTCCAAGGCTGATAAGGGCTGTTCCATTTTGAGGAACTGAGAGCCAAGGCTTAACCTACCTTCCAAACTGTTGGAATCCAATTCTATAGATTTTAGAAAATGTTCCATTGCTTCTTTGTCCTCATTTTTTTTTTCAAGCAAACTGCCAAGTAGCATATGGCCAATAGCAAAGTCCGGTTTGTATTTAAGGGCCAATCTGTATTGTGTAACAGCGGAGTCCTGATTTCCTTTCTCAGTATAGGAAGCACCTACGAAGAAATGGGCCAGCCAACTGCCTGGAATTGCCTCAGCTAAATTGCGCATTTGCGAATCGAAAGGAACCACCCTTCCATTGTATTGGGAAAACCCCAGATAGCCTACGGGCACGATAAAAAAAGCCCACTTCCAGCCATGGGTTACAAAAGAATTAATAGGAGACTTTAAACCCACGCTATTTTCATCCGGCACATTTAGCCCTTGGCGAATGCTTTTGTCCCTTATTCTCCAAATGAATCCATCGAAATAAAAATGCAGAAGCGCCGAGGCGAGTATGATGCGAAAGATCCATTGGGCGACGCTGCTTCCAGACATCAATCTTTCCGGCATATTGAGATCTCCGAAAGAGGTTATCACCCCAATAAATCCATAACTCAAAACCAGACTAGTATAGCAGACTAATCTACTCCAACCCTTTGTGAATAGCCATTGTTCAACTGGACTGACATTTAAATTTTTGTCAACACGTTGACGCTGGAAATACCAAACTAAGACGTCATATTGAATATCATGAAATACTTCCCACATGAGAACGCCAAGCAGGAGGTTGTTGAGTGTTACTGTGCAATACCACCAGAAACTAAAGCTCAACACCAGAGTTATAAGTTTTATTGGACTAGGAGAAATACGGATTTTCCATTGGTAAAAAATATTGAATAAAAACAACAGGGTGATCAGAATCGTTGTGATTTCCCATACTTGTCGGATAACGGTGAATGCTTGCGGAGGGATAAGCAATCCGCCTGAGCCATAAAATTGAGTGACGAGCGAAAATTGTTTGGCTGGAGAATGCAAAATGGCAAGTCCAAACCAGCCCAAACACATAAGCCAATCGAGGCGAGCGGTATAGGGCTGAAATGATTTTACTTTAGAATCGTATATGCGCACAAAGCCATTGATTTGCATGGCACCATGCCAAGTGCCCCAGGCTGCGGTGACCAATGTCAAAGCGTTAAGGTTTAGAAATCCGTAAAGTCCACAAGTAATAAATATCATTACAGGAACCACAGTTAGGCGCAGCTTAAACCTTTTGAACAAATCCCGGTCCGAATAGGCGCGAATAAAACCAGGCAAGTGGTGGCCAAAACCGCCCAAACCCAACACCCATATTGCGAAAGTGTCGATTTGGAATTGACCTTTAAGGGCAAGAAATAATGGAACAATGAAAATGGGGGGTAAAATAAAAAATAGCGCATCGCTTTTTGGTCCTAAAATCCAGAGTGAACGATTCAGCACAGCACCAGAATTCACGTTCTTTTTTGGTATCGAACGGAAATTGTACCTTGCCATATTACCTCGAACCCGATGATGAAGATTTCAACACTAGAATTACGCTTTGCGAATAAGTCAACAAAAATATTGACGTTTTTTTTCGTTTGAGTCTAAATTTAACCCGGATGTAAAATTTTAAAGCGACAGCCTCTTTCGCATTCCATAAACATATCAATTGGATCTAGTATGAAAGGCTTGAAATGAAACCGTACCTAAAGTGGGTTTTTTCATTTCTTGGACTAGTTCCACTGGCAATCACTGCTGGTATTCCAATTGATAAGCTCAAGGGTGAAGCTGTTTCTGAACTTGGAAGCATCGTCAATGGTAGTTTCGGCGGCGGCCCAGTTAAAAATCAATACTTAAGTCGCCTTGGCGTGAATATTACCGCTTTGGATACGGTTGAAGGTAAACTAAGGCTTACCGTGGGCGTAGGCGGAATTTTTTACCAACCACTGCCCATTGGCGGTTTTTGGCAAAAATCTTTGAAATTTGCTCCCAAAATAACAGAAGCGTCCTCAGAGCTCATTTTTACTCCGAACCTTAGTTTGGAACAAGGGTATTTTCCCCTCAAATACAATGCTCCTGCCATGAATCTCGGTGAATATTTATTAAAAAGTGAATCCTATCCGACTTATGTCAGTACCGGCGGGTGGACATGGGTAGACAGTGCTTTCACCCGAGCGTTTGGCATGCGCTTAAAAAGTTCCCATTTCACCGGGAAATTTAAGCAAGAAGCCGGTATCTACATGGAACTAAATAACGCGCCCTTTTACGACATCACTCCCGCCTATATTTTCAAATGGCGGCCTGCAAACAGTATTGAAATCGGTGGAGGCATTGCTCTTCGGCGTTGGTTTAGTCCAAACACAGGTAATAAAAGCATTAATCCTAAAGACGAAGCACGTGCGGCATCCGAGTACATTACAATTTCAAATTTTCCCGCTGTACAAAATCAAGCCGTAGTTTCTTATACCTATGATAACGGCGCGGGGAAACGAGCGGAAGGTAAAGTTTTTGTCGTCTGGAATCCCGGAAGAACCTTGGATTCAGTCGGGCTACTGGCTGGTAAAACCGGCGCTTCGATATCGGACGTGCAAATGGTTCAAGACGGCAGTGTTGCTGGTGAGAGGACCGGGATAAAGCGTTTTTTACAAAACTTGGCCGGGTGCAGCAGTGATTCTACTAAATGCTCAACTTATCTGAGCGATACGGGTAATCTGAGCCAAGTTGATGCATCAGGAACCGCTACCGGATTGCCTAATGCTGCCCTGATTTCTCATTCAGAAAACATTACTCGAAAAGCCATCAATGTCATGGCACATGCAACAATCAATTTTTCCCAAATGTTTGGGTGGAACCAACGTTACGGACTTTGTGGGCTTTATACTGAATTGGCTATTCTTGGTGTCCAAAACCAACCCGTTTACTACCAAAATGTTCTGAACCGCATGCCTGTAATGTTGGGAATACACGTCCCCACATTTGGGATATTGGATCTATTGGATTTTGAAACCGAGTATTTAAACAATCCCTATCCGGATAGTTATGAGCAGTTGGCGGGACAACGCTTCGAAAAGCTGTCAGGAGTTGATGAAGCCATTCCGGATGTGGATTACAGTCTTCGGAAATTCACGATGCCAGCAGTACACCGAGATGATTGGAAATGGAGCGTATATGCCGTTAAAACACTTCTTCCTGGGGTGAAATTGAAGTTGCAGGCCGCAAATGATCATTTGCGAATGCAGTACTTTGATGTTGATGCACTCGCTGGAGCGGCTTTCGGAGCAATTTCGGCCCAACCGCAAACCACGAATATGAGTCAGTGGTATTTTGTGGCCCACTTACAGTGGGGATTTTGACTAATTCGGCTTATTGGTTACTCGTAAAGGGAAAAATTCTATGAAAACCAAGTTTTATTTAGCATTGGCGTGCGCCGTGAGTTTTGCAAATGCTGAACAAGGCGAACCGGTCGTTACTCAACGGAATATATCCGTTGCCGCGTTTGTTGATGCCGGGCAGGTTATAAAAGGGACCTATGTCAACGATGACGGTTTTAATGCTCCCAAAGATTTACATGGAGTATTTATGAATAGGGATGGCATTGCCCTGACGTATTCCGGCACTTTGAATGGAAATGTGCATATGAATATTGGAGTAGGGGGATTATTCTGGAAACCATTTTTGGGCATTGCCGGTAATGCTTCAACTAAAAAAATAAATTTTGGACCAGGCATCTCCGAAGCGTCTACTCAATATGATTTTACTCCCGCGCTCACTTTAAAATTTGGTTACTTCGGGTACAAATACAATCCGGATGCTTCGAACCTTGGCGAATATTTATTGCGCAGCGAGGCGTATCCGACCATTCTGCAAAATGGCACTGTTGGAGATTGGGTTTGGCTTGGAAACGAATATAAAAGTATGGGCACTAAATTGACGTGGGATTTGCTTGGAGGAGCATTTCGACAGGACCTTATGGTTTTTAGTGATTTTTATGTAAGTCCACTCTTTGACTTTTCCCCTTCTTATGTAGGGACATGGAAGGTGACAAAATCATTTGAAATCTCCGCCGGCCTATCATTACATAGATGGATACCTATTAAGCCAAGTGAAACAACCCCGAATCTACCTAACAACATTTATGCTGAAGTGCCTAATTTTCCAGCTTTAACTGGGAAGTCAGACTCGATTCTTGGTTTTAATGGAGGCACTTTAAAGGCAATGGAAAACCAAATCGTTAATTTCGTAGACTCAATGGGAAGTCCAATTGCAAAACAAGAGAAGGATGGACAAGGCCGAACAATATTCACTATAACTTCTACGGGTGATACCTTACGACCGACTACCGAAACAAAACTGACCTTTAAAGCAATTGAAGTAATGGGTCGGGCTAGTTTAAATTTTTCCACCCTACTAGGGCTGGATGAAAAGGCGACCGGGCCATTTAAAATATTCGGCGAATTTGCTGTTTTGGGCTTGCAAAACCAGCCTTATTTTTATGAAAACCGATCCGAGCGCACTCCGATCATGCTTGGTGCGAATATTCCAACTTTTCATCTACTCGACTTGTTTTCCGTGCAAATGGAGTATTTGAAAAACCCATACCCGGACAACAACTTTATGCAATTTCAAAACAGTCTGCCCCAGCCCCAATTGCCCGCCGACAATCCTGCGGTTTACAAGTTACGGAAACAAGCAGGGGACTATAATCGTGACAACTTAAAATGGTCCATAAACTTGGAGAGGACTATTGTCAGCGGCTGGCAGGCCCATTTGCAAGTAGCGAATGACCATTTGCGCGTCCAAGATGAAAGCGCCCAGCCTTCATTTATGCCAGTGACCCAGGGCAAATCAGACTGGTATTACTTATTGCGGTTCCTTTGGAGTATGTAAAATACGAAGGAAAATCAATGGGAAATGCTGGAAATACAGAATAAAATAATCATTCAAAAAGCGGCACGTGCCAAATCAGTTTACGCAGTATTTTCCTTTGTGAGTAACAGGAGGGTTTGTGATTAAGAGTAATAAAGTGGGTGTACACACAAAATGGCGTTTTGTCCTAGCAATCGCGGCTGGTTTTGGTCTCGTCAATTTTGCCGCGGCTCAAACCAAATCCTTGGCGCAGGAGAGGACGGAAACCATCAATGGCAATCAATATCTTCTGACCTCCAAGTTAAAGGCCATAGTACTTGGAGAATTTACGTTTGGATTCGACCATACTGTAGCCTATCCAAATATGGATTCCACCATCAGCCGAATTGGTAGGCAAGAAAAACCCGCTTGGACTATTGGTAGAATGAAAACGGCTAATCAAGTGACTGCGGCTAGTCTAGCCAATTATCAAATCTTTTTTGCGAATTATATTTCCGGCATGGGTGGTGGTAGAAATGGCGGCTTTACTTCTGTACAACAATCTGCATTACAAGATTTTGTAGAGGTGAAGGGAAATGGATTGTTCCTTATCCATTCCTCTGGGGATTCTCCAGTTAATCCAAGTTGGCCCTGGTATGCAAGTACAGTTCATCCCTGTCATTATACTGGGGAGGCGGGGGCTGGTGCAGCGGCAAGCACTGGAAGGGTTGGCATTTGGAGCCAAAACGCCAAGGCAGCGAAATCACATCCCATTATGCAAGGGATAAATTGGGGTGGATCCAACCCGGATTCGGTATCTATTATTGGAAATGAATTGCATACTTTTGATAAGGCAATAAGCAATCCTGCTATCACACCCGCCAAATGGCAAGGATTGTTGGGTCTTAATGCTACTACCTGTGGAACGCCAAATACTTGTTCAGGCAATGCATATAATTATACTACTGCTGGTGGCTCAAGTGGATGGCCCATTTCATGGACGTTCCCTGTGCAAAAAGGCAACATCGGTTATTTCATGGAAGGCCACGATCTCATTACCATGAATTCCATGACGCAGGTGATGTGGGATAAGTTTTTCAAGCAGTTCATGTATTACATGGCTGGATATGATACAACGGCTGTCGTTGGGATTAAAACAGGGCAGAATTTGAATATGGGCGTGGATCAATCCGGCATTACTTTTCACCCAGATCAAGAAGCAGGAGTGCTTATTACAAAGGCTGGCAATCATTTAGTGTCCCTATTTGGAATAGATGGACATAAAGTTGCTGAAGAAAAGGGAAATAAGACGCCAATTGATTACAACTTTGCAGCGAACTTAAAAGGATTGCACAGTGGCCTATATATAATGCGAGTTGCCGTCCCAGGCGCCGTTCGTTCGGCAAAAATATATTTGAAGTAGGGCTATTCCGGATTTAGAATTTTTAGTTGGAGGGGTGGTGCCGTATCATACGCACTACCATTCCTTATCTAGCGACTTCCCAACAGCCATCTTTTTTGCAAAAATAAAACTTAAAGCCGAAATTACTTCCATCTTCAAAATCTTTGGTTCGCAAAACGGGACCTCCCAGTTTATCAGTAACTTTGAGCAATCTACCGTCTCCTTCGACCTGAGTAAATACCATCATTGGATCAAACGGTTCCATTTCCCACTCAGGTATGGCAAACATTTCCAGAAAAAATTCCCGCTGATCTTGCAATCTTTCTTCCATAGGCACGCCATACGCAAAGGCCATTTCTTTGGATTTAATTTGCATGGTTTCCAAAATGGCATCCAAATTCTTATTCACCAGTTGAGTTTGAACTCTAAATAAAAATTCATTCAGGCCTGTTAGGTTAGGGTTTTCCGAATCGAATACCTCACCTGATTCCCAGCGGGAAGGTTCGATATCGGGGGCGACGAACTCAACAACTTTATTGAAGGGTAAGCCTATTCCAGTATCAGTAAATACGGAAACAAACTCGGCAACAACGCTTTGAGGAGCATCAGGATTTTCAAGATCAACTTCTTTAATTCGAATTGAACAGGCAGGTTGAGCATCGGGTTCGCTTTTCCCCAATCCTACGCCTAAATTAACTTGGAGCTTATTTACTCCTGGCACAAGCCACTGGTTAATAGGACAACCATCGCTTCTTGATATTTGCCACCTATCGCTGAAAATCACGATGTCATTTATGCAGACGGTGTAGGCGAGATTGGTGCCGGAAATTTCGAGATACCAACGATTCATGATGTAGCCCTTTCGGAAATTAATTCGGGAGATGGACTTGTTTCAGGGTTGTCTCATCGATGGTAAATGTCGTGGCATATTTCCTGTTCTTGAGAATCGTGGGCAAGGATCGAACGGGGACGAAAAGGAAAATGAAGCCGAGTACCAGCAGCCAAACCAAGTAGCCAGTTAAACGGGAGGCTGAGAAAAAGTCCTTGTAGGCCATGTTCCAAAGTAGGCCCAGCATGGCTGCGGCCATAAAAACCGCTGCGAATCTTTCGAGCTGACCTAAGAATAAACGCAAGCTAGGAGGAAAAGACTCCAAATTATTAAAATGTGGTGCAATGCTTAAATAATGAATCGGAATCAATTTTTCTTGTTTATGAAACGAGCCTTCTTTTATCAAGGCAAGAAAACCAGTATCCCCATATTTTTTTTGGTCGAACGGCTCTTCCCGTATAAACCAAGGAATCCACTCCCGATCAAATGAACTATCCACTAGCCGAATGGTCACTGGACCGGAACCTAAACGAGACGTTATCCTTTTTATCATAGACTGTGGGTCAAATTCGTGATACAAGATATCCGCATCATACGTAGTAATTCGATTTCCATTCAAATTAAAACTGTATTCTAATACTGTCTGGTAGGTTGGAACGGATACTGTTGAACGTTGCCCACTTTTGTTGCTAAACGATCCCTGGAAAATTGTTTTTTCAGTAACGCTCGCTTCACCATAACTAAGTATGGGTGCTAGCATTTGAGTAACAATAAATTTCACAGACGTTTTAACAGAGTCGCCAAAGAAATAGTAGACAACCGACAAAACAAGTATGCAAAAACCCATTGTTCCAACGTTTAATTTTTCAACACCGCTAGTAATCACCGATAAGCTCCCATTCTTTCTTTTCAAATTTATGAGGGTCGATCAATGTAACCTTTCTCGAGTATGAAATCGTCCCATCCCACAAATCAAAAAGGATGGATGCTGATAAGCCGCTCCATAGTGGCTCAATCTCTAATGTAAAATCTTTGCTACCAATAGTTTTTTTGTTTTTATGAGTGACCTCCACCTCGAAGCCGGACATTCCTTTCCCTTCAACTTTAAGAATTTTTGAGGCACCCACTCGGACAAAAAAGCCAAGTACAATTTCAACAGCGCCACCTGCTTTACCCTTGATTCTGTTTTCTTTATTTGTTTCTCTTAAAAACGAAAGGGAGCATGTAATCGCCCCTGCCATCTCCAAATAAACTTCGATATCACCCGTATATTTCTTGACAAATTTTGGAATCGCGGATATTGGTGTAGGATATCTTATCTTCAGCGGCGCACATTTGAAAAGAGGATCAAATGCCGCTTCTATGCTGTATCCGAACAATACTTTGATTGGAAATTCTTCAACTTCGGAATCCTCTTTGAATCCCGTTTTCCCTCTTACCTTCCCTTGTAAAAATTCAAAATGACTTTCCTCTTCCTCCTCTTTTAATACCCAAGCAATTTTTTTGAGGGCGCCTTTAATGAGCTTGAACGCTTTATTCGCATCGATTTCCACCATTCGCTCGTCATTTGGATAATTCCAAATCGAACAAGTAAGCGTTTTCCCTTCCTGGGTGGTTGCATCAAGTCGAAATTTCTTGGGAAGAATATCTGGAAACCACCATTTTATTGGATTCCCTCGAAAGCCATGAACTTTGAACTGGATTTCCTCACCGGTCTTTTTCCCTTCAAACAAGCCTGGAGCTTCCCAAACCAAATCCTTTGTACCTGTGCCCTTGGCTTTCATAGTGATCGTTTCGCCTTGTACACTGGAGGCTACGATTTCTAAAACTTGACCATTTTTTGCTTTTCGTTTGCCCTCTTCGTGCCCACACCAAAATTCAATCCCAGTAACCGTAGACTTTTGTTTCTTTTCTGGCTTATCAGCCCTGATCTCAATCGGTGCCAACAGAATTTCTCGCCGCGTCTTCGGCACGCCACGTGCCGTATTCACAAACGCAATCTCCACCCGCCGATTCTTCTGTGACTTAAACCCGTCCTTCTCCCTGGCATCCACCGGGTACTTCTCCCCGCATGCCACAATGCCACTATCCTGCGAGGCATAATGCATCTTCAGCTTTTTCGGATCCCGTCCTTTCACTTCAACTAATAGCCCCAACTGCTCCTCTAAGATATGGAAAACCGCGCCCCAGCTCTCGCGTCCCATGCTCCCGTCGACCTCTAATTTTCCATCATGCTCGGCATTGAACGCACCCTGAAAATTCTCCACT
>JAYUHW010000360.1:0-8268 GCA_043766615.1 Fibrobacteria bacterium
CTACGCAAAACATCCCAGACTCCGCTTACTGCGGTTTTCTCCAATGGAAACAGGGGTGACAATCCATGCGACTCAGCGGCAGGACCGCCCAATCCCCTAATCTGCAATTCGGGTAATGATTCCTTCAGGCGGCCGAGTACGGCGCCCAGCATTTCATCCCCGGAAACTTCACCAGCCGAAACGAATATTTTCATGCAAAGGAAGCTGGATGGACCGGCGCGGAACCCAGGAGACTTGGATCGACAGCGGTCAAAGTAGCCGCCGTTTGACCCAGCAAGCCGGACGTTAACGATGGCGCATTGTGCGGCGGGATCCAGATGGTGTTCCAATTGCAATGTTCAGCCGTTCTCAGATTGTCCAGTCGGTCATCGGCAAAATGGATCTCTACATTTTGGCCATGGCGATTGCGTAAAAAGGCTTCTACTTTGACATACGACTCTTGATGCGGCTTGCCTTGCCAATCCATGAAGGCAATGTCGAAAATTCCTTGCAGTTTAGTTCCGCCTAACTGGTTTTCCGATCCAGGCAGAATGGATTCAAGCCCCATGGACTTGAGCCCGCGCACCACCCAATCCATGCGGGCATTGGTGAAGATGTAAATTGGATGCGGAATCCGTCCAAGCCAGGCAGTGAGCGCCGTATCGACTGGAGGCAGGTGATGATCCTCGATAGCGTGGATAAAATCACAATAATGATGCCGATCCATTCCGTGTTGTTCTTCCAATCCCTTCAAGGTGGTGCCGTATTTCTCCCACAACTGAAGCCGAGCTGCATCTGCCGCTTCAGGCGAATAGCCTAGAAAGGTTTGGATATACAAGTTGATGCGTTCATCGACGGCTTTGAGTGTCGACAAAGTGGATGGGTACAAGGTGTAGTCGTAATCGAGAAGTAGAATCTTGGACACTTTATTTCAGTTCCAAAATGGAATTCAATACACCATAGGTAAACCCCCAGATGGCTCCCGTACCCACACGAATGCAGGGAAACAGGACTTCCGGATGGTTGCCGCTCAAAGCCGCATTGCTGCGATTCACAGGGTCGAGAAGGTAACTGAGGGCCAGCCAATGGTACTCGGCGATTTCCTGATCCTGAAGAAAAAGCGGGGGCTTTTCTTCCACTTCAAATAAAAAAGGCGCGACCACCAATGGCCGTCCAAGCCAACCTCCGGCGGTGGCCAATGGCAAAGGTTCTACCAAATGCCACGGTTTTAGAGCTATCCCGCACTCCTCAAAAGCCTCCCGGATGGCGGTGTCCAAGATAGCCTGGTCTTCGGTCTCACGCCGGCCTCCCGGAAGAGCAAAATGCCCGGACCAAGGGTCCTCAGGATGGACCGCACGCCTTAAAAGCAGGAATTCCGGGTCCGGTCCAGACGTTCGGATCAAGGCTACGGCAGCCTGAGGTTCATCCCCGGAACGGCCTTCGGATGTGATGGAGTCCTGCGACATAGTGGGATTATAAAGTATAAATTGGAGGTGTATTCGATATTAGGCAGGTTTTTAAAGGCTTCCGATGCATTCATCCGCCCCGAGCACTAAGCAAGGTGGGTAATTTTTGTTAAATTCTGCGCGCATGACCAAGCTGAACATTCTAGGTATGAGCCTTCCCGACCTGGAAGCTTTGGTCGTTTCCATGGACCAGCCCGCTTTTAGAGCCAAACAAATCCATAATTGGGTGTTTCAGAACCTGGAAACCGATTTCCGGAAAATGAGCAATCTGCCCAAAGCGCTAATCGATAGTTTGGACGCCGCTGCCAATTGCAGCGTGCTGGAGGTTAAAACCTCCCAGCTTTCCAAGGACGGCACCCTCAAATGGGTCTTTTCCACACATGAAGGCCATTTTTTTGAAACGGTTCTCATCCCAACTGAGGAGCGACGTTCCGTATGCGTTTCTTCACAAATCGGTTGTGCCATGGGATGCACCTTTTGCCGAACGGCAACCATGGGCTTTATCCGCAACCTAACTTTGGGAGAAATCCTGGAGCAGGTTCATTTTGTAACCCGCTACCTGAAAGAAAAAGAAGGCCCAACCGCACGTGTCTCAAATGTCATATTCATGGGCATGGGCGAGCCACTGCTCAACCTTGAGAATGTGGCGCAAGCGTGTGACACGCTCAATTCTCAAGAGGGTTTTGGGATAGCCAAGGACAAAATTACCGTTTCCACCTCCGGCATTGCTCCAAAAATTCTGGAATGGGCCGCGCGCGCACCTGACTTTAAACTCGCCATCAGCCTCAACGGAAGCAATGATGCGGTGCGTTCGGAAATCATGCCAGTGAATCGACGTTATCCCATCGACACTTTACTCAAAACTGCGGATGAATACATTCACATCACCGGCCAAAGGCTTACTTTTGAGTACATACTCATCAAGAACAAAACCTGCACACCGGAAGCCGCGCGCGAACTCAAACGGATCGCCGCTAACCGAAATTGCAAAATCAATTTGATTCCATTGAACCGGGGCAATCCTGAAATGGAACCGCCGTCTGATGAAGAAATTTTGGAGTTTGAAAGAATCCTGGCGCAAGGCGACTTCCAAGTCTTGCGTCGGCGACCCCGTGGGCCCGATATTTACGCGGCTTGCGGACAATTGGCCACAGAACAGAAGAAGGTAGCCTGATGCTGACTCAAAACTTGCCGGAATATTGGGAAGACTTGTACAAAGCCAAAAAGGATGTGTGGGATCTGGGAAAGATCAGTCCCATCCTGGAGGAATTTTTCAAGCATGACTCCTGCCCCAAGACGGGTCGGGTGCTGGTACCTGGCGCAGGTCGAGGCTATGATGCCGCCGCCTGGGCGCAACGCGGACATGAAACCTTGGCCGTGGACTTTTCCCAGACCGCGTTCGCGGCGTTGAATTCGCTCACCGAAAAACAGCGCAAGCTCACTGTATTGAACATCGACCTATTTGAACTTACGCCCAAAAGCACTCAGCCCTTCGACATCATATTTGAATACGGCTGTTTCAACTCCGTGCATCCTGGCCGTCGCGATGAATACTTCGAAGTCTGGGACAGAATGTTGCAACCAAACGGAATCGTGATCGCAGCGTTTTTTCCTTTAATCCGAACCACCTCATTAGATGGTCCTCCCCATCCAACCTCCGAAGGCGAGCTCATGGCCCGTTTAGATGGGGTCTTTGACGTGCAAGAAAAGATCATCCCCAAGAAGAGCATCAAGGAACGCGTCGGCAAAGAAGAGATTTGGATTCTAACCAAACCAAAATAATGTCGAAATCCTTTTAGCCCTTTGGGTTTTCCCCACAGGGCTAAACAATCGCAAACTTCCAAAACACACAGCTAAAGCCATGGTTTCTAACCAATTGGCCCTCAGCATCTATGTCCCCTCCACAAGTGGCACTTGACCACCAGCCGTAGTATGCTCTAGGTCAAGGAGGCACAAGATACCCTATGTCCTATTTCTCATCAAAATCCACTTGGCTGAGTCTTGTCGATTTCGCCGAACCGGAAATCAGCTCCGATTTTCCGGCGCTGCATAACGGCACCACAACCATGGAAAAGCCCCTTCCCATGACTGCTGAAGATTACGACTATATGCGCATTACGCGCGACCTTCGGCATCGGCTGTTTTTCCATTTCAAGGAATGGGAATTTGGTCCAGCCCTGCTGGAAGACCATATCCAACTGGCGCAATCGGAATCCGATATCGAAGACGCCCTCGCCCACTATTGCCAGGCTCGTCACGTTGCCGTTACCCTAGTCAACCGCAACAGCCAACCGTTCTACCTTATCGCATGGTTGGAAGCCAATCAAAAAATTGCAGGGATGCATAAACATCTCGGTAATTTTGACAGCTGCGCGGTTTATGCAAAAGAAGGGTTGAACACGATAAAGAAAAATAAATTCGCGCCCGCATTGGACATGCGCATCACAAAACTTGCCATTCAGTTTAGCGAAATGCTCGGACTTTCTTGATTACTACAGTGCTTCTCCCATTTTTACCATTCTACCGATGGGCAATCCGCCATTGGCTTGATAGCATTCCGGTAACACCAAGATTACCGTCGATCCAAAGGTGAAATGACCTAGCCGTTCGCCTTTTTCGTATTCCCGACGCAGCTTTGTCTCGGTCAACTTTTGAAAGGTACGTTTAGGGACATCCCTCAAATAGATACCCCCGATCAGACTGGCTCCCACCATAACCAAATAATAAATTTGCCCTTCGGTATTTTGCAATTTCAGTATCAATCGTTCATTCTTTTCATAAATCCTGGAAATATGTTTTACTGCCTCTTCATTTTGGGGGTAATATCGCCCCGGTGACCACTGGCAAGAAAGCAAAACGCCGTTTTCCGGCATATGTATTCCATGATATCCATTGGGAGTTAGAAACAAGGTGTAGTAAACGCCGCCAGTAAAGCCATTTGTTCCCGAATGAAAATATCTTTCGGTTAAAAGCTTATGCAAAGAATAATAATGGCCCTTAGCCTGAATTAAAGTGCCGCTTTCAATTTTGCCCTGAGCCATTAAAATTCCATCGACAGGGCTCATAAATCCAGGCGCAAATGGCCGTTGCCCTGATTCGAAATCCCTAAGAAAAAACGCTTCAATAGTCTTAAACTTAAGCTCGCTCTGCGCGATTTTTGATTCAAGGCGGGCATTCCACAATTTTATGATTTTTTGGATTAGCCATTTCGGATTCTCGGTACGGCTTATCCTGCCGGCAAAATAATTGATCCATGAGTGAGGGAATAGCCCATAGATTTTGAAAAAATATTTGTACCGAAACCAGGTCACGGGATGGGCTTGGCCCTATATAAATTAATCCTTTTAAACAACCACCAGGAAACCCGAGCGCTCCTTTCTCCCATTCGCCATATCCAATCATGCATCAGGTATACAGTGTTCGAATGCGTCCCTGGTGAAGCGAGTAGAGATGATTTGTGGCCACTAAAACCAAGCGGAATGGATACTAGGTCAAAATGAGTCAGGCGAATGGAGGTCGATATTCCATTGCAGAATTGAATGTATGTCAAGGAATGGTTTTGAGCTTCGAGAAATTTTTTTGCGATGTTCAAATTGACTAAACTTTTGTCTACCACGGTTATTTGAGCCATGGGATACAATTCCCGAAGAAAAAGAACCGTGCGAGGAAAACCACCCCCGCCAACCACACATATTTTCGAAGGCGCAGGTACTTGATACCGGTGCATTAAAATTGCAACTGCCCTTTTATGACTGGCAATGACATAGTATTGCAATTTCGGAAATCGGAATATTTTATTTTCCAAGTGAATTAAGCAATACGCCTGCAGTTTATTCAAGACTAGATGAAGGGTATCCAGCCAGGCTAAAATTGGAGGATATGCGCCATTGAAATTCTGCCCTGTATTAAAAATTCGTCTCCTATGTTGGGACCAGTGGGTATTCGGCATTAGGTGATGTTCCACATGATACCCATCATTAAAGAAAAGGAAGTTATAAGCTGGATTATAATAGCTTGTCCCCTGCGGAACAGTCATTCCATGTAGGTGGTGTTCAAAGTATCCTTGAATCTGACAAAGGCCAAGGCCAAGAAGGAAGCCGGGGAAGTAAACTATATAAATCAGTGGCGTCGCATACACTCCCATACCTACCCACAAACCAAACAATGCGACCACCTCAAAACAAAAAGTGAAGCGGAAATAATTGAATTTTCGGGTTTGATTTGGCGCATGATGTTGCAAATGGCGGAATCGCCAAAGCGATTGAGGTATTGATGTCAATAGCGTTAAGTATAAACCAAATCCAGTGTTTAGCCATGCCTGCTTGAAAAGGTTTGAGTGCAAATGAATATGCGAAACCGTATTCGATGCCCACCATATAATCCCGCCCACCATTACTATCCTAGCAAGGGCGTCTGCTTTGCTTGACGAAAATGGTTCACCTGCCATGAACACAAGCAGGCCGCCACAGATTAAAGCAGCCAAAAAAGGGAAAATATCCAGCCATGATTTTCGAAAGAATATGCCTTGAGTTTTGGAAAACATGCTGGCTCTCAAAAATGGAACTGTGAATTTGTCATTGGTGGTACTGCCTGTTTCAAATCATTCCACTCATCCATTAACCTGTTTCTAGCGATATCCAAAGGCGATCCCAAGGAAAGCGATTGCAAGTCATACCAATAATTGGAGATCGGATCAAAAATCCTCGATTTCCGGAAGTCGATTGTCGTGCGCATGCATTTTTCATCGATACTGGCGATTTGAATAGGCTCGGTGACCAAACCCAAATATTGCAACACCTCCCTATTTGATTTGTTGATTTCCAATTCTCCTGTTAACCCGGTGAGCAACATTTCTTTTACTTGGTCCAACCCAAGCAAGCAATCCGTTTTGATTAGCGCCTGGTTCGAAACAATCAGCGTATTAGTCTGATTGTCATTCAATGAACTGCCATGCCCCAAACTTCCGTCATCAAATAGGGATTCACCATGATCTCCTACGGCAATTAAAAGGGTGTTTTCCCACTGACCTAAATCATTAAGTGTTTGAATGATATTTCCAATTGTCTCATCGATATAATGCGCTGAATTATAGTAAGTCTTTTTCAATTTTAATTTATCGCCATTCAAAATTTCGGATTGGGTTATGGGACTTCTATTCAATATTTTCGGTACTTTAAGATGATTGTATGGGTAGTGAGTGGCCTGCAAATTGAAATAGATAAAATGCGGCACAGACCAATTTTGAGAATCAGCATACTTTTTGAATTGGTGATAAACCCAGTTCTCATCTATCGCCCGATTGACTGAAGACGTATCAGAAAATACAGGTTGTGATCCACTGCAAGCAGCGTCGCAAAACGACTCGCTTAACTCCCGCATTTTTGAAATTTGATCAAGCCCTCCGAAAGACTCATCCATGCAGGAAAACACCGCCAACTTGTACATATTATCGGAAAATTCGGAGAATACTGATTGATGGTTTTCCACCAGGCCGGCTGTGCCAAAAAAAATCGCCTGTTTTGAAAAAATTGTAGTTCCGGTATGGCTATACATATGCCTCGAATAGGAACCTGACTCCGCCAAAGCGTTCAAATGAGGCGCGATCCAATTTGAATCCAATTTTTTCCATAAAATTTCCGGTCGCATACCTTCCAGAACAATCAACACGACGTTTTTGGGCAATTGAATTTTTACTGGAATGGCCTGCTTCACGCTGTCTGGCTTTTTCCCAAGCACTCCCCTACTTTGTGAACCTGAATGAAATACGAACGGCGTGCTATTTTTTGAAAAAATATCCGGATCCCGGTACAATCCATATATGCCGAACCCATCACCGTCGAAATTCAATATTTTGTCAATCGGAAAAAACAGCGCCGCATAGCTCAGTTTTTGGTTTAAAGCAAAGCGTACATCAGGTTTAGAAGAAGCGTATGTAGCGACTGCCAGTAATGGGAAAAAGATTGTCGCCAGGATTCGGTAAATGGATGGCAAAACTAATTGCTTTCCAGCGCGTTCACTTTTCTTGTAAATAAATTTGAGCCCATAGACAATCAGGATGTTCAGACCAATAACCATCAGTAACGAGATTATCGCTATAAATGTGAAGGTTTTATTTAAGCCAAGAACAGCGGAATAATTTCCATCGACCAGCAGGCTTAAGGCTTTAAAATCGGCTGGCTCCTTAAAATAAAATCGCTCTGCTTTGTTTATGGAAAAATGGATTAATATCATCAATCCGGCGAGATAGGAAATCTGGAATCGGACCATCCAGCCTGGACACTTCCATCTCCCCAACAGCGATGCGCCTACCCACAGCATCACGAGCAAAAAAAAGGCATCGCTCAGGACTGCTGTCATTAAATAGAGGCTCAACTCACCCGAATCGCGAAAACCATGCAAGCCAAGCGATGGTGCTGCTGTCAGGCCTAGATCATAGTAGAGTTGTCCGATGTCAAATAGCTGGAAAGCCAGAAACATCGGAAACAAGAACAAATATTTTTTAACTACCACAACAATACTTTTTCGGATTCCAATCTTTTATGGTTTCCAATTGAACCCGAAAGGAACTCTACATGATAAATCCCTGCTGTTTTTTGTGAAGGCGTCCATACATGGGTCGCAAAGGGGTGGATGTTGAATATATCCACGGTTACGCCTTTGGTATTGAAAATGGTCACGCGATAGTCGCCCTTTTCCAGACCATTATGGTACAGATACAGTCCACCCTCAACTGAACGGATGCTTAATTTTTCGCCCGAGCGGCTAGGCGATTTAACACCGACCACGCCTTGCATCAACGCAGAAAAATCCAAAGATACTCCTG
>JAYUHW010000361.1:0-7233 GCA_043766615.1 Fibrobacteria bacterium
GCGTTTTTGGAATCTCCAACAATCTGGGTTGGTTTTTTGTGGGTTGAGAAGAAGAAAAGATCCTGGGTTTGTAAATTTGCCGAATGCAGGGGCAAACTAAGGGCCAGCGCCAATACGACCGTAGTGCAGACTATGCGAATATTCATCAAGTATGGCTTGTAAATCAAATCCGTTAAACCTCTGACCTAGAAGATCCATATCCTGGCGCAATTTGGCAAGTTCCCGTGGGTTTTCGATAAGTAGCAGTCTCAATGCCTGGGCACGCAGGCCGGGAATTTCTAGACCTAACTCGCCGTAAATGGCAACAGCTCGCGAATTGGACTCCTGGGCGGCTTCACGCTGACCCAATGAAAACAGACATATCGCCTGCTGATTGAGGCAGGCGGCAACCTTGGCTAAGCGACCCTGATCGCGATAATAGCTTATAGCCTGTTGCCAAAAAGGCTCGGCTAGGCTAAAATCCTTTCGTGCCATCGCAGCCATGGCTTGCAAGCCGGAAGCGCGCCCTTGATCCAACCTACCCAAATGTTTTACAAATGTCTCGAACTCCTGCGACCAATCACCGGGTTCGCGGAATTGGATTTGGTAACGCAGCCGGTCCAACTGCATTACGCGCTCCTTATCGGGCTCACCACTGGCCAATTGTAAAGAAGAATCAATCAACAATAGCGCCTGTGGAAATTTTCGTTCCTGATAGGCGAGTTGCGAACGCTTCCATATGATAAGGGATCGTAATGACTTATCACGTGTTGAGAGCCCTTCCAATAGTCGGCCGGTTTCTGCATAATCCATGGCTTCTAGTTCAACGTCCGCAAGATTAATTGTAGCCTTTGCAATCCAATCCTCTTTACCTTTTAGAACGGCATCTTGTAGCGCTTTATTAAAAAACAGACGCGCCAAATCGTATTTTCCCGCTGAGTAAGCCGCCATACCCCGTTCAGCATATTTTGGAGAATCATCGGCATGGGTGAGGCTCGCAGTAGACAGGACAACACTTAACGCAAGTACGAATACCAGACGTTGCATCTAGGGCCCCGTTTCATTCAGCAATACGGGATAGTCGCCTTGCTTAGCCAGCTTACCACGGATAAACCAAAGATGGGAAACCGCGTCCATCAAATCACCGGCCTGATCGAGTTTGCCTGCGCCTTGAAGCATAATCTGATCCATGCGTCTTAAAATGGTTTCACTTTGATCAGCCAGCAAATTGGCATGCACACTGAGTTTTTCAACTTGATCGGCCGTACGCACCAGACGACTGGAAGTGGTGTCTGCGCGGGACAAAAAGCCTCCCAGGCTAGAGTGGATGGTATCTGTCAATAACTGGACGCGACCCAGTACTTGCCGACCCTGACCCACCGCCGTATCCACGTGGTTCACACTAGTCAAAAGATGATCGTACAGTTCCCGCGAACCGAGCATGGCTCCGATTGTGGATGCTGGATTCTTGCTCATGGTGGCAATGGTATCGATGCTGTTGATCAATTGGTCCATCTTACCCATAAGCTTGGTTAGGCCACTGAGGACGGACTCGATATCACGTGAATCCGATACGGCGAGGGTGTCCCCGGAGTTGAGTACCAGACCACCAGGTCCCGATGTTTCAATATTCACAACCCGATCAGAAACCAGATTTTTGTCCCTCAACGCAAAAGCAACTGAACGCGTCGTGATAAAGTCCTGAAATTTTTTATCGAGGGTGAGATCCAGTACAACCTTGCCTCCCGACATCTTTACATCATGCGTCAACATCAAGTTCAATGACTGTACCCGGCCGATTTTCACGCCATTAAAAAGAACATCCGCACCCGGTCGCAGCCCTACGCCATTCTCAAAGACTGCACTCAATTTATATTGCAATTCAAACACGCCTTTTTTCTCAAAAAGGACGATGATAAGGACCACAAAAGTTACGAGGGCGCTGACTACAAAAAATCCGGTCAGCAAATTGCGGTGACGATAAAGGTCCAGCTTCATGCAGGACCCGCTGCGCTGGTCATATTGGCTTCTTCTTCCAATTGTCGGAATAGGTATTCAACAAAGGAATCTTGGCAATTCTTCAACTGTTCAAAATTCATCGGTTGCAGTAGCTCACCGTCTTTAAGCACACCGATTTCACCGCCCAATTCGCGGGCAGCCAACAAATCATGCGTGACCAATATCATGGAAACATGGTTGATACGGCGAATATTGGCAATGAGTGCGAGCAGAACCGATCGGCTAATGCGATCCAGTCCTGCCGTGGGTTCGTCCATGAGTATCAACTTGGGCCGCATGATCATGGCCCTGGCTACCGCTGCGCGCTTAAGTATTCCGAGGCTAAGCGATGCCGGATACTGGTGTTGAAATTCCTTGATCAAAAGCATTTCCAAAGCATTGTCAACGCGGTATCGGATCTCATCCTCATCACCCACATTGTGGTAGATAAGCGGCATTGCCACATTTTCAAAAATGGTTTTGGTGGAAAGCAGGGCCGGGTTTTGGAAAACAAATCCCACACTTTTCTTAAGTTCATTAAACTCAGCGGCGTTCAGTGTGGCGATGTCCGTTCCCAATATTCGAATCACACCAGCATCCGGTTTTTCAAGTCCGATAAGCAGCCGCAAAATAGTGCTCTTGCCTTGGCCGGACATTCCGCAGAGTATCAGTATTTGACCTGGAAGCAAATGAAAATTGACGCGTTGCAACACAGGCTCCTGACCGGGATAAGCAAATCGCAAATTGGTCACCGAAGCCACTACACTCATAGAAAGCCAACCTTGGCCAAAAATGGAATAGCGAATAGAGTATCAAAAAGGGTGATGCAAATAAAACAATTAACCACTCCATTGGTTGTGGCCTTTGGCACTTGACGGATATCGTTGGAAACATTGATGCCGTGATAACAAGATATGACGGAAACCAGGATGCCAAAGAATAGCGGTTTGACGACGCTAAGCAAACCGTCTATCACACCCATTGACGCCAGAATACGTTCCAAAAAAAGGGATAGTGAAAGTTGTACTTCCGAAAATTCGGCAAGCGAGACGGAAAGCAATTTGACTACCAAATAGCCTCCAAAGATGGCGACCAAATTGAAAATAACGGTGAGACAAAACATGGAAATGAGGATGGCTGCACAGGAGGGGTACACCAAGTAACGCACGGGATCGATGCCCATTGTTTTTAGGGCGTCGATTTCCTGTTGCACTTTCATATTGCCGAGGTAAGTCGTCAAAGCCGAACCCGTCCGACCAGCCACCAGGAAAGCCGTAAAGAGCGGGCCCACTTCACGAATCACCACGAGCACCATGACATTTCCGAAATAATCTCCCGCCCCAATTTTTGGCATAACTGTTGAAGCTTGCAGGATGGTGGCGCTTCCGATGATCAAGGCCAAAAAAGCAACCAGGGGAATGGCTTCTACTCCAGTGTGGTAGATTTGCCCAATCAGTTGCTCAAGACTTTGCTTACGATTACCCTGGCGGTTCTGGACGGCACACCAAGACGCCTCCAACCCTAACTCCATCAATTGCCCGATGTAGGACTTGCGATACCGCATGCCTATCCAAAAGAGTACATGGCTCATTAAGGCTATTGTACACTAGGCACGCCATTCAAGGACAGCTCTGGAGAATTTGAGGAATATTAGGAATATTAGGAATATTAGGAATTAGTTTTTTTCGGGGCTTGGAGAAGGATTTCCAGCTGTTCGAGCACTTCTTCTCGGCCAATTTTTGCGTCTGCGCTCGTAAGTAGTGGCGGTTGGGGCAAGGCATGTCCCTCAGCGATTTGTTTTAAGGCTAGGCGAGCTTTTTCTTTGCCCAATTTATCCCCTTTTGTCGTCACTACCAATAGAGGAATTTCAAAACCAGTCAGCCATTTCAAGGCTTCTGCATCAACGGGACTGTCTACCATCCGTATGTCAATGAGATAAAGCAATCCGGATAGAGATCGACAACTCCGGAAATAAATATCGATGGCGTCTTCCATGCTGCGTTTTTCTTCGCGGCCGGTTTTCGCGTAACCGAAGCCGGGAATATCCACGAAGTAGAAGGCTTGATTGATCAAGAAAAAATTAATCAGCTTTGTCTTGCCCGGAACTTGGCTGGTTTTTACCAAATTTTTTCGCTGAACAAGAAAATTCAGTAATGAGGATTTTCCCACATTCGAACGTCCTGCCACGGCGATATGCGGCAAGCCGTCCTTGGGATAATCCTTTGGTTCCACTGCGGAAAGTATAAAATCTGCGGATTTGATTTGCATGAATATTTGGTTTGGGCTGAACGAGGCAAAGGACATCCTTAGCCCATTTCCACCCGGCTTTCCAAGGCTCTTTGCACTGTCAGTTCATCGACATATTCCAGCTCGGATCCAACCGGAATCCCCCGCGCCAGACGTGTGATTTTGACACCCTTACCCTGTAGCTTATGCATGATAAATGTTGCGGTGGCTTCACCTTCGGCGTTGGTATTCAAGGCCAGGATCAATTCCACGTCGGCCTGCAGGCTTCGCTCCCAAAGCCTGGCAAAATTAAGTTCAGCAGGGCCAATGCCATCGAGCGGAGAAATCGTTCCACCCAAAACATGGTAGACCCCTGGATAGGTACCGGTGCGCTCGAAGGCCAATATGTCGGCGGGCTTTTCTACCACGCAAATTAAATTCGGCTGACGACGGTCATTGGCGCAAATACGGCAGGTTTCCCTTTCGGTATAATTTCCGCAAGACAAACACGCATGGATCCGGGACTTGCCTTCCGTTATGGCGCGGGCCAAATCCTGAACGGCACCGAATTCCTGTGACAGGATATGGTAGGCTAACCGCTGGGCAGTTTTGCGGCCAATGGAAGGCAGTCCGGCCAGCTTGTTTATCAGGTTTTCAATAATGATTTCCCGGGTATCCATTTCCGACATGGCCTATATATTACTTAAAAGTCCTACGTTCGCCGGATAATTAGGAGTGTTTAGGTGTTTTTTTTGGAAGTGCAACTTGTTAAATTATTCGCGACTTTGGTCCGCTTTTGGCCAAAAAGACTCAAGTAGGGAAATAACCAAAACCAGTACTATGTGTTCTAAAGCAAGTTTCACTTATCGCTCAGCCCTTTTCATGGCTTTATTCCTCACCCTTGCCACATGGCCGATGGCTGCAAGCGTCCTTGATTCAACGGCAGCAGCAATTGAGCCTCCTCCAGTCGCTCCCCAGGAGGCTGTCAAGCTTTCTGCCCACGGTGCATTCTCTAATCTTTCTCCCCGGGTTGGGGATTCTCTCGACTATGTGTTGCAAGTGGAATGGGAAGAATCGCAGGTGCCGGTTATGGTGTTGGCTCCGGATAGCCTTGTCTTTTCCGGTTTTAAAATTTTAGGCCAAGCCACCGTCCACAAAAAGTTGGCGAACGCCCAAGGCATTCGCAATCATACGGAATTCGTGTATCGCCTGCGGGCGGAAATCCAAGGAAGCGGCCGAATCTCATCCCTAAAGGTACGGTACATAACTGGATTATCCGGTCACGAAGAAGCCCTTTTCATCCCAACAGCATTAATCGATATCGCGCAAGCCCCCGTGCACTTGATGGATAGGTTGTGGTTCAAACTATTAGCGGGACTGCTTCTCTTCGGCGCCGCAGTAATGCTGGGTTGGACGGCTTTTAAAGTGACTTTGCGAAGTCGGAAAAAATCAGAACCGGCCAAACTGGATCTCACCCCCAAAGTGCAAGAGTTGAAAAACCGGTTGAAGTCCGCGGCCAGCTCGCCGGACGCCTCCAGGGATATTTTATTGGCCATGGAGTCCTTGAGTCTCCTTTATCTGCAAAATGCACTAAAGCCCCAAGGACCAAATCCACCGGGAACAGATACACAAACCTCGCCACAGGCTAAGTTTGAGCCGGTACTAGAAGCGTTTTTAGCGCGTACCGGAAACACTGATAACGAGGTACAGGATTGGGGAAAACTCAGGGAGTTATTCCGCCACGCGCGATTCGCGGGTGGGTATAAGGAACCGCATGAGCTCCAAGATGCGTTCAAGACCGTCAAGAGATGTTTAAAAATAACGGGAGACGATGAGCATGAATAGTGCAGCCAAAGTGGATATACAAGCCATTACAGAAAAAGTGAAACAGGAAGGAGCTATGGTGCAGCGCATCATGGCTGAAATAGGCAATTCTGTAATCGGACAAAAAAACATGTTGGAAAAACTGTTGATCGGCTTGCTGGCCGATGGACATGTACTGCTGGAAGGCGTACCAGGATTGGCTAAAACCACTGCAGTCAAGGCGCTGGCTAACTCCGTTAATTGCCAATTCAACCGCATTCAGTTTACCCCCGATTTGCTCCCGGCTGATTTGATCGGAACGCTGATTTTTAATCCCAAATCCGGTGAGTTCAACGTTAAAAAGGGTCCGGTATTCGCGAATATTGTCCTCGCTGATGAAATCAACCGCGCGCCCTCGAAAGTGCAGTCGGCCTTGTTGGAAGCCATGCAGGAAAAGCATGTTACCATCGGTGATACGACATACCCTCTGTCCCCACTTTTTCTGGTGCTGGCCACTCAGAATCCTGTCGAACAGGAAGGCACCTATCCCCTACCGGAAGCCCAAGTGGATCGATTTATGCTTAAAGTCACCATGACCTACCCAACCAAGGACGAGGAAAAAGCAATTGTCAATCTCGTGTCCGGAGAAGGTCTTCCTCAAGCTCGGAAAATGGCTACTGAAGCTGATATCCTTAGGGCCCGCAGCATTGTCAATGAAGTGTATATGGATGAAAAAATCCTACACTATATCATAAACCTGGTGGCGGCCACCCGCGATCCAGCTGGACATGGAATCAAAGATCTCGTCGGGTTAATTGAATACGGTGCTTCACCGCGTACCAGCATAAGCTTGGCCAAGGCATCCAAAGCCCATGCTCTTATCCGTGGTCGCGGCTATGTTACCCCGGAAGACGTTAAATCCATTGGCATGGAAGTCATGAAACACAGGCTCATACTGAGCTACGAAGCAGAGGCCGAAGAAGTAAAATCAGAGAACGTCGTGCAACGGATTTTTGATAGCGTGGAAGTGCCCTAAACATATGTTGTCGAAGGAAGTCCTTAAGAAGGTTCACCAAATCGAAATCCGCACCAGCAGCATTGTGAATTCAGTGCTGTCAGGGGCGTATTCCTCGTCCTTTAAAGGGCAAGGCATGGAGTTCGCAGAAGTACGGGAATACGTACCTGGGGACGAAATTCGATCCATCGATTGGAATGTCACCGCTCGAC